>CAZDXK010000206.1:0-4036 GCA_964509215.1 uncultured Actinomycetes bacterium
GCCGCCGCGGTAGCGACGTGGACGATGTCGAGTGGCAGGAGCTCCCGCCCCCCGCTGGCGGCTAGCTGCCGTACTCGGCCGGGGCCTCGGCCCGAGACAGACGAGAGCCCGTGCGAAGCACGGGCTCTCGTCGTTCCTGGACCCGGCGCTAGACTCCGCCGATGGAGGCCTGGCGGGAAGCGAACGATGCCGCCGCGGCCGCCGGCGTCGAGCTCCGACCGTTGACCACCGTGGAGGATGCCGACCGTCTCCTGGGCGTCATGATCGCCACGTGGGGAGAGCATCAGCTGGTCCCCCGCGAGATGATCAGAGCCTTCGCCGAGAGCGGGAATACGTCGTGGGGTGCCTGGGACGGCGACCGCCTTGCCGGCTACGTGTTGGGCTGGGCGGGCGTGACGCCCGAAGACGGCCTGCACACGCACTCCCACATGCTGGCCGCCATCCCGGATCGGCGGCACAAGGGAGTTGGCTACGCGCTCAAGCTCGCCCAGAAGGCCCAGTGCCTGGACCAGGGGATCCGCCTCGTTCGATGGACGTTCGACCCGCTCGTGTCCCGAAACGCGCATCTCAACCTGACCAAGCTGGGCGCCAGCGCGGATCGCTTCCTGCCCAACGAGTACGGTGAGATGACCGATTCCCTGAATCGAGGGGACCGGAGCGATCGGCTGATGGTTCGGTGGGAACTGGACCGAGAGCGGTTGGACCCTCCCGGATCGGGCCTACCGGAGGTCCTCGGCCGAGAGGGTGAAGATCCGCATCTCCCGGTCCCATCGGATGTCCGTCCTCCCGAGGGTCCAGCGGTGACCATCAAGATCCCGCGTGAGTACCACGAGCTCCGCGAGCGCGATCGCGCGTTGGCGGACGCGTGGCGCGATGCGTCGGCACGCGCGTTCGCCCGGTGTTTCGATGCCGGGTTGATCGCCACCGCGTTCACCTCCGACTCCGCCTACGTCTTCACCAGCGAACGATGACCAAGGTCAAGGAGCTCGAGCTCCGCTTGGTCGGTCTTCAGCTCCAGAGCCCGTTCCGCACCAGCTTCGGCGTCGAGACCGAAAAGGTGTGCGTGCTCGCGCGCGTCATCACCGAGGACGCCGAGGGATGGGGGGAGTGCGTGGCCGGGCTCGATCCCGGCTACTCCGAGGAGTGGAACGAGAGCGCGTGGTTGGTGATCCGCGATTTCCTGGCCCCCGCGCTCTTCAGGGCGGGCGACGTGACCACGGACGGCCTGGATCGCGTCTTGGGAGGCGTTCGCGGCAACCCCATGGCCAAAGCCACGGTGATCGATGCCTTCTTGGATGCGGAGCTGCGCGCCCAAGGTCGTTCCCTCGCCCAGCATCTGGGGGCAGACAAGGATCGCGTGGCGTGCGGCGTCTCGATCGGGATCACCGACACCACCATCGAGCTGCTCGAGCGGGTGGACGGCTACGTGGTGGAGGGCTACCGGCGCATCAAGCTGAAGATCGAGCCGGGCCTGGACGTGGAACGGGTGGCAGCGGTCCGCGCGGCCCACCCCGACATCGCGCTCTCCGTGGACGCGAACGCCGCCTACACGCTCGACGACATCGGCGTCTTCCGGGCGCTCGACGCGTTCGATCTGTTGATGATCGAGCAGCCGTTGCACCACGACGACCTCGTCGATCACGCGAAGCTGCAGGCGCAGATCCGCACCGACATCTGCCTGGACGAGTCGATCCGATCGGCCGCCGACGTCACCGCGGCGATCGAGCTGGGGGCCTGCCGGATCGTGAACATCAAGCAGGGTCGAGTGGGCGGCGTGCCCGAAGCCGTGCGTATCCACGACATCGCCCGCGCGGCAGGTGTCCCCGTTTGGTGCGGCGGCATGCTCGAGACCGGGATCGGCAGGGCCACCAACCTGGCGCTGGCCGCGCTCCCGGGATTCACGCTTCCGGGCGACACCAGCGCGTCGGCCCGGTACTTCGCCGACGACATCACCGCTCCGTTCGTGATGGCTCCGGACGGCACCATGGAGGTCCCGCAGGGACCGGGTATCGGCGTAGCGCCGCGCCTCGATCGCCTGGACGCCACCACGCTGCGGGTCGAGATGCTGACGACGTAGCGCCGGTCATATCCGCGCGCTGCTTGAGCCGGGCCCTCAAGCAGGCGACGATAGGGCGCATGTCGCGGTTCGCCGCGGCGTCCTCACTCATGAAGAAGCGTGTGGTACGTGCCGAGGAGTTCGAGGTCGTCGACGCGGCCGGTAGTGTTCGGCTGCGCATCGGCCTCTCCAACGACGACTCCCCGTTCTTCTCGATGCTCGATCCCGCGGGGCAGGTTCGCGCCCGTTTCGGGCTCTCGGCCGACGGTTCCGCTGGGCTCGCGATCGGCGATGAGAACGGCAAGGTGCGGGCGACGCTCGGCTTGTCCTCCGACGGGTCCGCCAGCCTGGCGTTCGGCGACAAGAACGGCCGGATCCGCGCGAAGTTCGGCCTGGCACCGGAAGCCTCGCCCACGCTCGGCATGCAGGTCCGGAGCGGCGAGCTCCATCAGGTCTACAGCCTGGCCGAGCAGGGCTCGCCGACGATGGGTCTCTACGACCGGTCCGGCAAGGTTCGGGTCCGGCTCGGCCTGGCGGCCGAGGGATCGCCGGTTCTTCGGCTGCTCGATCAGGAAGGCGAGCTGCGGGCAGTCGTCGGCCTGGCGGGCGACGGTAGCCCATTCATCCAGTTCATGGACGAGCAGAAGGCTCCGACCTGGACGATGCGATGAGCGGCTGGTGGGCCGCGGCGTTCATCGCGCAATGGCTGCTGGTCGTCGTGCTGGCCGCGGTCGTCGTGGCGATCGCGCGGCAGGTCGGGACGCTTCATCTCCGACTGGGTCCGCGCGGGGCGCTCGAGGTCGACTCCGAGGGCCCCTCGCTCGGTGAGGCTCCGCCCGCCATGCCTGCGGGCGACGACGACGGCCGTCGCGTGCTCGTCGGCGGCCCCGGAGAGCCCCGGCTGGTGCTCTTCTCGTCCCCGACGTGCTCGATCTGCACGGAGGTCGCGCCGGGCGTCGCCGCCGCCGCGTCGGCAGCCGGCCTGACGCCGATGATCCTCCACGACCCCGACCTCGAGCGTGTCTATGCCGTGCCGGGGACGCCCTTCCTGCTGGTGATGGATGGTGCGGGCGTCGTGCGCGCCAAGGGGACCGTGAACAACCTCGAGCAGGTCGAGGGATTGATCGACCTCGCGTTCCGAAGGATCGAGGAGGTGCCTGAGCGACGGGCAAGTTGACGTCGTTCGAGCGCGCGGAGCGGAGCATCGCGTCGCGGACCAGTCGTCGCGGATTCCTCGGCAAGCTCGGTCGGAGCGTCGTCGCCCTGGCAGGCGGGGGACTGGTCGCCACCGCGCTCGCACCGGACCGGGCATTCGCCCTGCACATCTGCGGCCACATCGCCTCCACGGGATCATGCCCGCACCCGTTCGGAAAGCTGGCGCGCACCGACAGCTTCGGCTTCCCCGTGCATCCCAAGTACGGCTACCCGGTGGACGACGATGGGGAGATCTACATCGAGCCCACCTCGCAGGAGCGGCACAAAGTTTGCGAGGAGATCGTTCCTGCCACGTATCAGTTCGTGAAGCACCCACGGTACGGGGGCGGGTGGACGCGATGCTGCAACGGACGGCTGCGCCACATCCAGGACTGTTGCTCCCTGTCGAGGATCCGGATCAACGGCGACGGATCGGTGACCGGCTACTGCCCGACGAACCTTCGCGTCTTCTGCATCACCTACCGGGAACTGGAGGCGTCGTGCTAGACACGTTGGTGGCGACGCTCGCCGCCGCATCGGCGATCGCCGGCTGGTCCGCGCTCCACGGTCCCTGAGGACTGTCGATGGTGGAGACCATCTCTCCCGTGGTCCACGGGGGGCGGCGAACACGTTGGCTGGGAACGCTCGTTCTTCACGCGCTCGGCGCGACCTGCACCGCCGCGCTGTTCGGCGCGGCCCTCGGTTGGATCGGCGGTGTGCTGGGCGCGCCGTGGCAGCGCCCCGGGTCGCTCGCGCTCGCGACCGTGTCGGCCGTCTACGCGCTCG
>CAZDXK010000207.1:0-4032 GCA_964509215.1 uncultured Actinomycetes bacterium
GCGTCGATCAGCGGTGAGTGGAACTCCGTGTCGTAGTCGAAATCCATCGTGACCCGGCCGAGCTCGATCCCCGGGCCGGGCCTCTTCGCGTTGAGGGCCAGCGTGATCCCCTCGTCGGGCTGGATCCGGATGGTCAGGTGGTCGCGCTGCGGGAGATCCATGTCGCTCCCCCGGAACACGTTGAACGGGACCTTGCGAAACTTCAGTGTGATCTCCGTCGATTTCTGTGGCATGCACTTGCCCGTCCGCAGGAAGAACGGTACGTCGGCCCAGCGCCAATTGTCGATATCGACCTGCAACGCCGCGAACGTCTCGACGTTCGAGTCATCGGCGACGCCGGGCTCGGACCGGTAGCCCTCGTACTGACCACGCACCAGCCGGCTGGGATCGCAGAACTGCGCCGACCTGAGCACCTTCACGGTCTCGTCGCGCAACCGGTCGGGCTCGAAGGAGACCGGCGGTTCCATGGCCAGGAACGTCATCATCTGGAACATGTGCGTCGAGACCAGGTCGCGGATCGCGCCGGTCTGCTCGTAGAACGCGCCGCGGCCCTCGATCCCGATCGATTCCGCCGCGGTGATCTGCACATGGTCGATGTAGCGACGGTTCCAGATCGGCTCGAACAGGCCGTTCGCGAACCGGAACGCCAAGATATTCTGGACGGTCTCCTTGCCCAGGTAGTGATCGATCCGGAAGACCTGCGACTCGTCGAACACGCCGTGGATGCAGTTGTTCAGCTCCCGTGCGCTCGCCAGGTCCCGGCCGAACGGCTTCTCGAACACGATCTTCGCGCCCACCTGGAGCCCCGTCTCACCGATCCGCTTCACGATGTCGGGATAGGCCGCCGGCGGCGTCGCGCAGTAGAAGAACCGGTTCCCCTCCGTGCCGTGCGTGGCATCGATGTCCTCGAGGTCCTCGGCGACGTGGCTCATGGCGCCGGCGTCGGAGAACTCCCCCGGCACGTAGCGCAGGTGCTTCGCGAAGTCCATCCAGACCTCGCCGGTCGGTTCCCGCCTGCCGAACTCCTTCACGGCCGTCCGGGCGTGCTCGCGGAACTCCTCGTCGGTGAACACCGTGCGCGCGTATCCGACGATCGCGAACCGCTCCGGGAGCATGCCCTCGAGGTAAAGGTGGAAGAACGCGGGCAACAGCTTGCGCCTGGTCAGGTCCCCCGAGGCACCGAAGACCACGATCGCTTGCGGTGCCGCGGGACGGCGCGCCACGTCAGCCGGGCTCTTCCGTCTTCACCGGGTGACCGCCGAACTCGTTCCGCAGCGCGGCGATCACCTTGGCGCTGAACGACTCATCCTGCCGCGACGCGAACCGCGCGAACAGCGCCATGGCCGTGATCGGGGCGGGGACGTTCTCATCCATGGCCGCCTCCAACGTCCAGCGCCCCTCGCCTGAGTCGTCGACGTAGCCGCGGATATCCGCGAGTCCAGGGTCCTTCGCGAGCGCGTCATGCAGCAGCTCGAGCAACCACGAACGCACCACGCTGCCATACCGCCAGATGCCGGCGATCTGCTCCAGGTCCAGGTCGAACGCCGACCCCTCCAAGATCTCCAACCCCTCGCCGTACGCGGCGAGCAGCCCGTACTCGATCCCGTTGTGGACCATCTTCACGAAATGACCTGCGCCGGAAGGTCCGACGTGCGCGTAACCGTCCTCGGGAGCGAGCGCCAGGAACGCCGGTTCGGCGACGGCGATCGCGCCAGGCTCGCCCCCCACCATCAGGCAATAGCCGTTCGCGAGCCCCCAGACGCCGCCGCTCGTGCCGCAGTCGAGGAACCCGATGCCACCGGCGGCGAGCTGCTCGGCACGCCGTTTCGAGTCGTGCCAGTTCGAGTTTCCGCCGTCGACGATCACGTCGCCGTTGCCGAGGATGCCGCCGAGCTCGCGGATCGTGGACTCGGTGATATCGCCCGCCGGAACCATCAGCCAGACGACCCTGGGCGACGGCAGCCTCGAGCAGAGGTCGGCGAGGGACGCCGAGCCCTCTGCCCCCGACGCGACCGCCGACTCGACAGCGTCGGTCGACGGGTCGTACGCCACCACCTGATGGCCGTGCTGCTGCAGCCGGACCGTCATGTTGCCGCCCATGCGGCCGAGCCCGACCATCCCGAGCTTCATCCGTCGCCGCCGGGCTGGGTGGCCACCTCGACCCAGCCATCCTCCGTAACGCGGGCGGCATAGACCGGCACCGGGTCCACCGCCGGCCCCTCGACGGGCTCGCCCGTTTCGACGTCGAACACGCTTCCGTGGCACGGGCACTCCACCCGCGCCTCCCGATCGTCGAAGTCGCCCTCCGCGAGCGAGCACCCCTGGTGCGTGCACTCGTCACCGAACGCGAACACCCGATGCTCCACGTGCGCGATCGCGACCCGGCCGGCCGGCGTGTCGAACGCGCGTATCTCACCCTCGGGGATCTCGGCGACCCCACCTACCCGGATGAACTCCACGATCAACCCTCCCGCGCTTGCTGGCCGGCGTGCCGTCCGTCGGAACACTACCGGCCGCGGCGCTCCGTCAACTCCGTCAGCTCCGTCAACGCGCGTCCTGGACCGCCGACCAACCTCGCTGAAGCAAGGTGATGCCGCCGAGCACCGTCAGGACGACCAGCACCGGACGCATGGCGCCGGGGATCAACAGGCCGGCCATCAACGCCAGGAACCGTTCGAGCCGCTGGAAGAAGCCCTCGGTCAGCGACACGCCGACTGCCTCCGCCTCGGCTCGGACGTGGCTCACCGACAGACTCACGACCAGCGTCACGAGGGCCAGCGCGGCCTCCAACCCCTCCCCGTTCGCGGCGAGCGCCCAGAACAGACACGAGAACAAGATGGCGTCGGATACACGGTCCAGCACCGAGTCCATGAATGCGCCGGATCGCTTCTCCTCGCCCCGCTGGCGCGCCACCGATCCGTCGAACACGTCGCAGAGCCCTGCCAGGACCAGCAGCACGCCGGCCACGAGCCATCGGCCCGTGACGATCAGCGTCCCGACCGCGATGTTGAGCGCGAGCGACAGCAAGGTCAGCTGGTACGGCCGGACGCCCGCCCACAAGAGGAACGCCAGGATCCCACGGTAGGGCCAGGCGAAGATCCGTTGCATCGCGCCGCCGGCCGCTCCCTCGCTCTTGCGAGGGGCCGGCATGTCGCGGATCTTCGGGGCTTCGTGCTCGAGGTTCGCGTCTCGCCTTCCCACTAGTCCATCTCAGACTAGATGGCTAACCCGTATGCGGCTCGAAGCCGACCACGACGTAGCGGAAGCTACCGCCCGGCGCCTGGTAGACGATCTCCTCGCCCTCGGCGACACCGATGAGCGCGGAGCCGAACGGCGACGTGATGGTGACCGTTCGCGCGCCCGACGCCTTCTCCTCGGCGTGCTCGGCCAAGAGGTAGGTCTCGTCCTCCGGATCGTCGTCGTCCAGTGGGCGGACGGTCACGAGCATGCCCGGACCGACGGCGTCGGCCTCCGTGGGCGCCTCGACGATTTCGGGGTCGCGGAGCATCTGCTGAAGCTTCCGGATCTTCGACTCCATCAGGCCCTGCTCGTTCTTCGCGGCGTCGTACTCCGAGTTCTCCCGGATATCGCCGTGCTCTCGCGCGATCTTGATGCGCTCCGAGATGTAGGGACGACCGTTCTCGATCAGGTCCGCCAGCTCTGCCTTTAGGCGGTTGTACGCCTCGAGCGTGACGCGCGCCGTGGGCTCATGGCCCTCCTTCCGGGGTTGGCGGTTCTGGAGCTCTTCGGGCAGTTCGACCATGGATCGAGTCTAGCTCCGGACCGATCGCTCTCACCCTCGCCGGGTTACAGCTCCGAGAAGTAGATGTTCTTGAGCTCGGTGTAGAGCTCCGCGGCATGCATCCCCATCTCCCGGCCGATGCCGCTCTGCTTGTAGCCGCCGAAGGGCGCTTCCGTGTGGACGCTCGAAGACGAGTTCACGCTGATGGTGCCCGTGCGGATCCCCTTCGCCACACGGATACCGCGACCGAGGTTCTGCGTCCACACCGAGCCCGACAGCCCGTACGGCGA
>CAZDXK010000208.1:0-4032 GCA_964509215.1 uncultured Actinomycetes bacterium
CGGGATGGCGGAACTGGCAGACGCGCGGGACTCAAAATCCCGTGGGCTTCGGCCCATGAGGGTTCGACCCCCTCTCCCGGCACTCAGACGACACGGCCCTCGATCACCAGGTCGCCGCGCTCGAACCGGTCGAGTCCCAGCGAAGAGATGTCGACGGTGTGCGTACTGCCGTCGACGATGAGCTCGGCCATGAGCTTGCCCACGACCGGCGCGTGTTGGAAGCCGTGACCGCTGAACCCGATCGCCAGGAACAATCCGGTGACGGGAGACTCACCGATGATCGGATGTCGATCCGGCGTCATCTCGTAGAGGCCCGCCCACATGCTCGCGACGCCCGCCTGCTCGATCGGCGGGAACACGCGAACCGCCGTTGGCAGCAGCTCCTCTTCGATGAAGCGGAGATCGACGTCGGTGCTGAACGACGGGCGCTCGTCGAGACCGCCCATGCCCGTCAGCACGCCGTCACCCTCCTTGTGGAAGTAGTAGGACGTCGCGGCATCGATCACGAGCGTCCGTCGTGCCGGGGCACCGGGGAACGGGCCGGTCGTCACGACCATGCGTGGGATGGGTTCCAGCGGAACATGTACGCCTGCGGTCGCCGCGAGGACCCCGCCCCACGGCCCCGCGGCGTCCACCACGACGGGCGCGGAGATCACGCCGCCGGCGGTGCGAACCGCGGTAACGACGCCGCCGTCCGCCTCGATCCCGATCGCCTCGACGCCCAGCCTCAGGTCGGCGCCGGCTCGCCGCGCGAGCGTCGCGTATCCCTGCGTGAGCCCCGCCGGATCCGCGATCCCGTCATCCGGACAGAACGTCGCGCCCACGACGTCGCCGATCGAGATGCCGGGGATGATCGCCGCGGCCTCCTCCGGGGTCAACAGCTGCGCGTCGACGCCGAGCGATCGCTGGAGCTCCGCGCCGGCGCGGAACTCGTCCCAACCGCGCTCGTCGCGCACCAGGAAGAGGTAGCCGTCCTGCACGACGTCGAGCGGCAAGCCGTGCTCCTGGGTGAACCCCAGGATCATCGGCACGCTCGCGAGAGAGAGCTCGATGTTGATCCGGCTGGAGAACTGGTGCCGGAACCCGCCGGCGCACGCGCCGGTGGATCCGGTGGCGAGCGCGTCGGCGCGTTCCAGCAGCACGACGTGCTCGACACCCGCAGCGGCCAGGTGGTGCGCGGTGCTGGCGCCCACGACGCCTCCGCCGATCACCACGACGTCGGCGGTGGAGGTGGACGCCGTCATGGCGCGTCGACCGCCGCGCGCGCCACGATGAGGTCCTCGAACGCCAACCCGACGGACTTGAAGACCGTAACGTCGGACGGACTGGTCCGGACGCCGGCGCCGTGCACCAACTCCGCGAGGTCCGCGACGATGTGTTCCGGACCGAACGCTCCTTCGTCGATCGGGATGCAGAGCTCCCCGGCCTCCGCGAGCGCCGCCCCCCGTGTTTCGACGACGACCCGCCCGCGGAGGAGCGTGGTCGTGTCGAGCTCTCGCGAGGTGGGCTGATAGCTGCCCACGGCGTTGACGTGTGTGCCGGCCGCGAGCCCGGCGCCGTCGAAGAGCGGGATATCGCTCGTCGTGCACGTGCAGACCAGGTCGGCGCCGGCCACGTCGTCCGGTTCGCCGACGTCCGCAGTGACTCCCCGTCCACGGGCCACGTCGACGAGCGCCTGCGCGCGCGGGAGCGTTGGCGACACGACGGTGACGTGCTCGATCCGGCGGACGGCGAGCATCGCGTCGAGATGCGAGCGCGCCTGCACGCCTGCGCCGAAGATCGCCAGACGTTCGGCGCCGGGGTCGGCCAGATGGCGCGTAGCCAGGCCGGACACCGCCGCGGTGCGGAGGGCGGTGAGCGCGGCGCCGTCGACGATCGCCTCGGGCGTCTGGGTCGTGGCGTCGAAGAGCACGTAGACCCCGCCGATGTACGGCAGGTGCCGTTCCGGGTTGTCCGGGGTGAGGGTCACGAGCTTCACGCCCACCCCACCTTCGCCGAACGCGGGCATCAGCAGCAGGGATCCGGCAGGCGTCACGAGATGCGACCGCAGCGGAGCCGCGGACGGATCCTGTGCCCGGAAGCCGGCCTCCAGCGCGTCGATGGCAGCGAGCATCGGTAGCCGGCGACGGAGCTCGGCGGCGTCAAGGAGCTGCATCACAGCTCTCCGAGGTAGGCCTCCCGCATCAAGGGATTCTCCAACAGGTTCTGTGCGGTGTCGGCCAGGACGACCTCGCCGGTCTGGATCACGTAGCCACGGTCCGCGATCGAGAGCGCCATGTTCGCGTTCTGCTCGACCACGAAGATCGTCGTGCCGAGCGCCCTGATCTGCTTGATGATCTCGAACACCTGATCCACCAACACCGGTGCCAGCCCCATCGAGGGCTCATCCATCAGCAGCACCTTCGGCGTGGCCATGAGCGCCCTGCACATCGCCACCATCTGCTGCTCGCCTCCCGAGAGCGTGCCGGCCTTCTGCTTCAGCCGTTCGCGGACGCGCGGGAACACCCCCATCAGCCGCTCGCGGTCCTCCGCGATCCCCGCCCGGTCGCGACGCTGGTAGGCGCCCAGGTCGAGGTTCTCGGACACCGTCATGCCGGCGAACAGCCGGCGGTTCTCCGGAACCATGGACACGCCGCGCCGGACGACCTCGATCGTGGGCAAGCCGCTCACGACGTTGCCGTCGAGAAGCACGTCACCTTCGCTCGGCGTCACGTAGCCGAGGATCGTCTTCAGCGTGGTCGTCTTGCCGCTCGCGTTCCCACCGAGCAAGCAGACCATCTCCCCCTCGTAGATCTGGATGTTCACGTGGCGGAGGACGGCCACCAGCCCGTAGTGGGTGCTGACGTCCCGCATCTCGAGGATGGGGCGCGCGCCGTCGTTCACTCGACCGCCTTCGTGCCCAGGTATGCCTCGATCACCTGTTCGTTGCGCGCGACCTCGTCATACGTGCCCTCGCCGATCTTCTGCCCATAGTCGCAGGCGATCACACGATCGGAGACTCCCTTCACGACGCGCATGTCGTGCTCGATCACCAAGACGGTCAGACCGACCTCGTCGCGCATCCGCACGATGTGATCGCGGAGCTCCAGCGTCTCGGTGGGGTTCATCCCGGCCGTCGGCTCGTCCAGCAACAGGATGGTGGGATCGGTCGCCATCGCGCGCGCCATCTCCAGCCGGCGTCGGTTGGCGTACGACAGGGAGAACGCGGGCTGCTCCTGCCGATAGCCGGCGAGCCTGCTCCCGAAGAAGTTCAGCGCCTCCTTCGCGCGTTCGCGGATCCGCTCTTCCTCGCGCTTCGTTCCCGGCAACCGCAACACCGAGCCTACGATGCCGGACTTCGAACGGCAGTGCTGCCCAACCATCGCGTTCTCCAACACGGTCATGTTCGGGAACAGGTGCACGTTCTGGAACGTGCGGGCGATGCCGAGCTTCGCCACCTGGTGCGGCCGAAGGCCGACGATGCTCTCTCCCCGGAACTCGATGTCTCCGCCGTCGGGGGCGTAGAGGCCGGTGATGACGTTGAACAGCGTGCTCTTGCCCGCCCCGTTGGGACCGATCACGCTCAGGATCTCGCCCGGGTTCACATGCATGTCGAGGCCCGCGAGCGCCGCCAATCCACCGAACTGCTTGCGGACCCCTTTGATCTGGAGCAGCGGTTCCGTCATCCGCTCCCCTCCCCGATCGGAGCGATCGGCGCGGCGACGTCTGCATCCACGGCCGGGCCTCCTGCCCACTTGTCCTGCGCAACGTCCTCCTCCTGCAGCTCCCGGCTGCGACGGATGTTCGGCACGAGGCCTTGGGGACGCAGGATCATGATCGAGACCAGGGCCGCGCCGTAGATCAGCAGACGGAACTCCTCGAACTCTCGCAAGAGACCCGGCAGGCCGATCAGGACGAGCGCGCCGACGACGACACCCGGGATACTCCCCATGCCACCCAGGACCACGACCGAGAGCACGGTGATCGAGACGATGATCTCGAAGCTCGAGGGTGCGAGCGACCCGATCTTGACCGCGAACAGCGCGCCGCCCA
>CAZDXK010000209.1:0-4009 GCA_964509215.1 uncultured Actinomycetes bacterium
CCGATCACCACGGCCAGCTCGCCCTCGTAGTCGACGCGCTTGCTGATCGGCAGCAGCTCGATCGGATCGCCGGGACCGATCACGGCGGTCGAGGGCTTGAGGAAGAGCAACGGCTCCTCGGGGACCTCCATCCCGAACTCGGCCGCGTGCGCCGCATAGTTCTTCCCCACACAGACGAGCTTCGACGGGAGCACCGGCGCCAAGAGACGCACGTCGTCGAGCGGCACCTGCTCCCCCGTCGGGATCGGATCCTCGAAGAACGTGCCGCGAAGGATGCGGATGTCGTCGGAGCCCGGATCGATGGCGCCGGTGGCGATTCGATCGCCGAAGCGGAACCGGACGAGCCTCATGCGAGCTTGGTCCCGCCGATGAACGTGGCCCCGACCTGGCGCCAGTAGCCGGCGATCATCTCGTACGGGCGAAGCGACGAGAGCTCCTCTCGCGGGGCGTCGAACAGGTCGACCGTCGGCACGCCGGTGTAGATCGGCCCGAGCTCCACGTCCTGGGACCGCATCGTCACCAGCTCGCTCAACGCGTCGGGCTGCAACGGGTCGATCGACGGCATCCACCGCGAGTGCAGCATCGGTAGCGCGTTCACGAAGCCGCCCGTCACCGATGTTCCCGAGAGGGTGAGCGAGACCTCGGCGAGGCGGCGGTCGTTCGCCGCCACCGTTGCGCCGAACCGTCCGCCGGCCTCGAGCCGGGGTCCGGCCTTGCCGACCGTGACCGGCCGTGTCATCCAGATCGACCCGAGCTTCTTCGGATAGCCCTGGTACCACCCGCGCGCCAACGCGAAGTCCTTGTCCACCCAGATGTAGACGCATCGTGAGTAGTGCTCGCCGTTCCACTTGCAGCGAACGACGACGAAGCATTCCTTATATTGGGAGCGAATGGGATCGAGGAGCTCAGGCCCGCCGTCGCTGCACGACTGCCAGTCCGCCCAGATGATCGCGACGGCGCCCGGGTCTTCGTCGGCCAGGTCGACGCCGTCGGGGAGCAGCTCGGCCACCTTGGCGGGCTCGGCGCGGTACTCGATCGTGAGGACGTCTCCGGAGTAGTGCCACGGCGGCGCAGGGACGATGGAGGACCGTCCCTCGGGAGACCGCGGGACCATGAACCCCTTCAGCTCCGGCATCGCGGCCTATCCTAGCGACCACGTGGAGACGCGACGGATCCTGCTGGACGGTCTCGCCGTCCCGGTCACACGGGACGGCGACGAGCTAGTGACGACGGACGGGCGACGCATCGGAGCGGACGCTGCGCAGCACCTCTCACCCGTAGAGCCCTCGAAGATCGTCTGCGTCCACCTGAACTACGAGAGCCGCCGGTCGGAGTTCGGCGCCACGCTCGGCCCGGCGCCCACGTACTTCCACAAACCGATCACATCCTTGAACGCGCACGGCGGCGACGTCGTGCGTCCGCCGCGATGCAAGTACTTGAACTACGAGGGTGAGATCGCGATCGTGATCGGTCGCGAGACCTCTCACATCGCGCCGGAGGACGTGGGCGATCACATCCTCGGCTACACCGTGGCCAACGACTACGGGCTCCACGACTTCCGCGACACCGACGCGGGCTCGATGCTCCGTGCGAAGGGCTCCGACACGCTCTGTCCGCTCGGCCCCGGCCTGGTGACGGATTGGGACTTCCACGGCAAGCGTATCCAGACCCGCGTGAACGGCGAGCTGCGGCAGGACGGCAACACCGACGAGATGATCTGGGACATGCACTACCTGGTCGCCGACATCGCTCGCACGATCACGCTGCTCCCCGGCGACGTGCTGCTCTCCGGCACGCCGGCGAACTCGCGGCCGGTGCAGCCCGACGACGTCGTGGAGGTCGAGGTGGATGGGCTCGGCACGCTCCGCAACGCGATCGTCGAGGGCGACGTGCCGCTGCGCGACGACGTCGGCGCCCAGCCGAGCGAGTCCGAAGAGGTGATCTCGACGGCGTTCGGCGGTGAGTGGGAGTTCCGGGGGATCCGCCCGCCTCGCCGGGAGTAGCGGCGGCTCTTCCCGCCGGGGCCCCACGGCGCGTTGTAGCCTCGCGATGAAGGGGGTAGGACGAACGGCCGTACAGACGAACACCGAGTGCGACGCGTGGTGGAACGTCGCTCGCGCGACCGTCGGTTCCGTGGCAGCGACATCGTTCCGCATCCGGGTCGCCGGCTCCGAGCACATCCCGCGACAAGGCGGAGCGCTGCTCGCCTACAACCACGTCAGCGTCCTGGACGCCATCTTCGTCGGGCTCCCCGTGACGCGGCGCGGCCGTATCGTGCGCTGCTTCGCGTTGAGCGAGGACTTCGAACGGCCGCTGATGGGACGTGCCCTCCGCGGGCTGCGGCAGGTGCCGATCCGCCGAGGGGCCGGGGTCTGGGGCCCGCTCGAGCAGCTCGCCGACGTCGTCAGTGACGGCTGGTTGGCCGGCATCGCTCCCGAGGGGACCGTGGGAGACGGCGAAGAGTTGCAGCCGATCCAGAAGGGTGCGGCGAGGATCGCGCTGCTCGCCGGCAGTCCCGTGATCCCCGTCGGCTTGTGGGGACCGCAGCGACGATGGCCCAAGGCCGGGCTTCGTATGGAGCGGCCGATCCGTCCCAACGTCGGCGTCTCGTTCGGCCGACCGATCCACGCTACGGGCGACCCGAAGTCGCGACCCGACGTGCAGGCGCTCACCGACCGGCTCAGCGCGGCGTTATGCGAACAGGTGGAGGTCGCCCGCCGTCTCGCGCCGGACCGGCCTAGGCCTGTACCCGGGCCCAGGCGTCGTCATACAGCTGGTTAGCCTCGCCGAGGTCTTCGGTGAACCGAGCGCCTCCAACGTCTCCGGCGGCGGGAAGATGACCGGGTTCTCGAGCACCTCGAGGGGGATGAACTCCCTCGCAGCCTCGTTCCCAGTGTCGACCTGACTCGTCGCAGCATTGGTCGCTGATATCTCGGGCCGGAGGTAGTACTCGATGAACCGATTGGCACCCTCGGTGTTCGCCGCGTCAACCGGGATGCAAAGGGAGTCGATCCAGCGGAGCCCGCCTTGGGTCGGGATCACGAACTCGAGGTTCGGATTCTCTCGCTTGGCGATCTGGACATCGCTCGAGTACGCCTCGGCGCATACAAGCTCGCCGCTCGTGAGCCGGTCGGCATAGGTAGCCGAGTCGAACCCCGCGATCACGGCCTTCGCCTCGATCAGGAACTCCGCCGCAGCATCGATCGCGGCGGGGTCGGTCGTGTTCGGATCCTCTCCCAACGCGAACAACGCTGCACCGAACGCGTCGCGGGTCTCGTCCAAGATCGTCATGGCACCCTGGGCGGAGTCGAGGAAGACGTTCCAATCGGGTGGCTCGTCGAACACCGTGCTGTCGTAGCCGATGCCGGTAGTCCCGGTCGCCCACGGTACGCTGAAACGGTTCCCAGGGTCGAAGGGCTCTCGCCGGGTGGTCGGTCATCGCCGAACCCCACGGGTCACCGTCTACCGGACGCCCGCAGACGACCGCCGGACACATCGTCACTTCACGCTTCGCGGGCGGGAGCTCAAGCGCCATGCGCGAGCGCCCGCTTGGCGATGCCGAACACCGTTTCCCGCTTGATGCCCAACAACTGCGCGATCGCGCTGTACGTCAGGCCCGCATCCCGCATCGCCAGCACCGCGAGCTGTCGTGTCGTCATGGTGTGTCCCTCACGTTCCGTCTTCACTGAGACGACCCCAACGGGTGGGGTCCCCCTCACTTCCTCCGTTCACTAGTGGGTCGGCTAGTGAGGGTCGGCGTCAGAGGCGCGGCGTCTTTCTTGCTCGGGACGTCCGTGGACGAACGCGGGAATACTTGCGCAGGTGGTCGGGTACGGGTGCGCCCACGGCCAAACGCCCATACGCATACACCTCCCGCGCACGTAGTTCGCCACGATCCAGGCGCGACGTGAACGCGCGTCGTGACGTGCGGGTGATGCTCGCGCACTGCGCGGTGAGTAGCGTCCGCCGAAGTGGTGTACGAACGGCCTGACGGTCGTTGAACGAGAAG
>CAZDXK010000210.1:0-4005 GCA_964509215.1 uncultured Actinomycetes bacterium
CCCGGCGGCGTGGCTGGTGGCTGCTCTCCCTCGACCGGCGGCGTGGCTCGAACGTCGAAGCGATCTCTGCGTGATCGACGAGGAAGTCGAGCGCCTTCGACCTGACGATATCACCGGCCAGTGATACGACCTGGCCGGTTCGCTCCGGCTCACGCTCGAGCGACCCACGCGAGAGAGAGGTCGTGCGTAATGAACACATAGGTGAGGTCGCGCCGGTCCCGCAGCTCCAACATCAACCGGATGATCCCGGCTCGAAGGCGAAACGTCGAGCATGGAGACCGGCTCGTCGGACCACCACCAGGCTCGGCTCCAGCACCATCGGTCGTAGACGAACTGCTCGTCCGAGCGGCGCGGATCCGGCCGCTCGCCGCTCAGGCCGTCGAGGTGCGGTAGACGAGCGCGGCGGCGCGGAGCGTCTCGACCAAGACGTCGAGTGAGGAGTCCTTGTCCACGAGGCCCGCGGCGCCCATCAGCTCGGATACCCATTTCGAGTCTCGTTCCGAGAAGGCCGTCAGGATCACCACCTGCGTCCTGGGCACCTGTGCCTTGATCACCACGGTCGCCTCCATCCCGTCGATGCCGGGCATCCGAAGGTCCATCAGGACGACCTCCGGTTTCAACCGGGCAGCCTCGTCGCACGCCTGCGTGCCATCTCGTGCGTCGCCGACGACGTCGAAGCCCTGCTCCGACAGAGTGACGCGGAGCAGCTCCCTTGTGCTCTCGTCGTCGTCGGCGATCAACAGGCGGATGGGATCGTCGAGTGGAACCTGTCCCTGTGTATCGGACCGAGTCCTGTCCTTGAGAGCGAGGTCGACGGACATGAAGATACTTCGCTCCTCTCCTTCGATCCTCTCGCGACAAGATGAATCGACAGATTTAGACCCGCCCTTGAGCCGGCCGCGTTGCGATTTGCCTCTCTACTAACAACCCGGCGACGCGCTTACCGCGTCGGAGAACTTCACCTCGATTCGTTCGAATTCACCAATAGGCCGCTCGAGTCCCCGCGGCTGATCTTGGCATCGGTCTCCTCGCGCGACGGCACCGGCTGCATAGACGGGGACAGCGGCGAGATCCCTCTCCGAAGACCGCTCCGTGGGCGTACGCTCAAGTCCCGGGCCATGCTCGGCCCGAAGAAGCTGGACCGATGCGCCGATACCTGATCGTAGGAAACCAGACCCTCGCCGGGGGCAACCTCAGCGCGAAGGTCCGTGAGCTCCACGAGCGGGGGCCGTCCTCGTTCTATATCGTGGTGCCGGCGACCCCGCCGCACGGCCATTCGTGGAGCGAGGGCGAAGCCCGCGACATCGCCCGTCGACGCCTCGAGACCGTCCTCGCGCTGCTGCGTGGGGTCGGCGTCGAGGCCGAGGGAGAGGTCGGCGACGAGCGCCCGACGTATGCCATCCAGGACGTGCTGGCCCATCGGGCGACACCCGCTGCGCAGACTCTCGTGCGGTCTCCGCCGGAGACTGCTCCCTGGCACACGGTGACATTCGCCGGACGGTTGCCGGGCCTTAAGTTCCTGAGGACTCTGTGGGTCGCCTCCTTGGCGGGCGGACCATTTCAATACACAGCCAGAGAGCTCCGCGACGCGCACTTCGACTTGAAGATTCCACCCGAAGTATTCGACGAGGTCGATGCGGAGCTTGGCCGCACCCTTGATCACTTCAACGTGCCCGAGCGTGAGAAGGGGGAAGTCTTGGCCGCCTTCGGGGGATGGAAGGAAGAGGTGACGGCTGGTTCCAAGCAAGGGGCCGTCAATTGGCGTCGTTGGCATTGAGCCGAAGCGCACGACGGAACAGCGAAGCAGACCGGGGCGGGTGCGTGATCTCGCGGTAGCGCCAGATGAGCTCCAGACAGATCCTCACCTGGACCGAGGGCTCCATCGCGCCAAGAGCCTTGGCGAGCCGATCGAGTGTGCACAACCGGCTCAGGGTGCGAGGACCCGGAGCCAGATCCGGGTTGGCCCTGAACAAGCGGCACGCGAGCCGATGGCCGCATACGGCGCGGCGGGTGGCGCGGACTTCCCGTGGATGCGCGAGACCGCGCAAGCGCTCGCGGACGCCCTTCCCGATGGGCGAATACGCACCCTGGAGGGTCAGGGGGAAATGTCGACCCGGCGATCCTGGCTCCGGCGTTGGTGGAGTTCTTCACATGAGATTCCGCGCCCGCCCTCAAGCCACGACGAACGTGCCCGTCATGGTGGTGGGATGCACGTCGCACCGGAAGAAGTGAGTCCCGGCGTCGAGCGCCGGAACCCTGTAGGTCACCGTGTCGGGCCCGTCGATGATGTCACCGACGAACAGCGGGGTCGTCGCGCTCTCATCGGTGTAGATCGCGACGTTGTGCGGGATGCCCGCGTCCATGTTGTCGAAGGCGATCGTGAACCGCTTGCCCGCGGGCGCCGCGAGGCAGTCCACGTCGAACACCGAGTTCATCGCCATCACCTGGAACGAGGATCCATCGGGCGAACACTCCCCGGCCGGGGCCTCGGTCGGCGCCGCGGTCGGGGAGGGCGTGGGTCCGAGGGTCGGCTCGGGCGACAGTGGGGAGGACGCCTCGCCGGCCGGAAGCACGCCACCTGAGAACGGATTGCCCATCGTCGGGTAGGACTCGGGCGCCGGCGGGGCGTCGGTGTGAACCTTGATCGCGCCGACTGATCCGAGACCGGTGTAGGCGAAGGCATGGTTCACGAAGGGGTACACCCCTTCCTCGGGGATCTGCAGCTCGAACATCGCGCCGTCACCCGGTGGAATGTTCCAGGTCTGCAGCCCGTTCAGCGGGTTCGTCGGGTTCCCCGATGGATACACATGCGGGAACAACGTGCCGATCACATGGAAGGCGTTCGTGAGGGTGGGACCGGCGTTCACCACCCAGATGCGGAACGGCTCGTTCGGGCGCACCTCCAGCGGGGCGTCGAGGTAGCGGTTCGCGAAGCCGTCGAACACCACGTACTCGGGCTCGACAGCCTTCATCCGGTCGAGGTCGCCGACGTACACGCCGTCGATCGGCTCCTCGCCCGGGTAGAACTCGCTCGAAACGAGCACGAATTCGCGTTCCTTCGGCAGCGCATTGGTCTCCACGATGATCGCGCCGTACATGCCGTTGCCGATGTGCTGCAGCACCGGGTCGACACCGCAGTGGTACATGAAGACGCCCGGGTACATCGCGACCCAGTCGAAGGTGAGGGTCTCGCCGGGATCGACAGGCTGATAGTTCTTGTCCCATGGCGTGAGCGCAGCGTGGAAGTCGATCGAGTGCTGCATGCCGATCGAGGTGTCGTTCGTCAGCGTGAAGCGGATCGTGTCGCCCAGCTTGACACGGATCACCGGCCCGGGAGTCGTGCCGTTGAACGTCCAGACCTGGTAGTCGACGCCGGGCGCGATCTCCTGGTTGGTCTCCTCGGCCACGAGGTTGACCTCGACGACGGTGCCATTGGGCTCCGTTACACGGAACTCCTCGGTCGTCGCAGCTCCGGACTCGCCGTCACCGGAGTCCAGCCACACGACCCCGAAGACGATCAGCACCATGGCGAGGAAGAGCGATCCGGTGGACACGAACCTGTTCATGCGTACTCCCCCTGACTTCCTCACTTCTCTGACGCTCTGGTACAGGAAACACGCCGGACCATCACGCGACACGGGGCGAAGGCACCCCGATGGGCGGGACTTCTGGACTCGGTCCAGGCGGGTTCGCATCGAGGCTCACGTAGTGCCGATCGAGCGCCCCGACGACTTCAACCAGCTCGTTTCGAACTTCCTCGCCGGGTGACGCCACCGTCCGAGACGGAACGGCCACGTCCAGCGATGAATGCGAGCGCGCGCCTCGCCAAGAGGAACGTTGCGGCGTACGATTTGCAACAATCTGTGAAGCTCTCGTCACTCAAGTGCAGGGACACGGAGGGAGGACCGAGATGGAGACCACAGTCGTAACCCGGGACCGGGATGACAAGCGCGAGCGTGCACGCCGACTCGGTAGCTGGCTGATGGGAGCCGCCGCCGCCGGCTT
>CAZDXK010000211.1:0-4005 GCA_964509215.1 uncultured Actinomycetes bacterium
GACCTGATCGCCGGCTTCCCCGGCGGCGTCGTGGCGGTCTCGCACGACCGCTACCTGCTGGACGACACGGTTGACCAGATCGCCGAGCTCGACAACGGGAAGATGACCCTGTGGCCAGGCAACTACTCGGCCTTCGCCGTGGCGAAGCAGATCGCGCTGCATCGCCAGCAACAGATGTACGTCACGCAGCAGAAGGAGATCGCTCGCCTGGAGGAGGCGATCGCCCGATTCAAACTGTGGGCCAGCATCGTTGTCGACGAACGGCACATCAAGCAGGCGCGGAACAAACAACGGCAGATCGACCGGATGGACAAGATCGACCGGCCGGTGTTCGAGCGACGCAAGATCGCGCTGGAGATGCGGGCCTCGCAACGAGGCGGGCAGAAGATCGTCGAGCTGCGCGACGTCACGGTCGCGTTCGGCGACGACCCGGTCCTGTTGGACGTGGACCTGACGATCACGCGGGGCGAGCGGGTCGGCGTGATCGGCGCCAACGGTGCCGGCAAGAGCGTGCTGGGCAAGGTCCTCGAGGGGCAGATGGAACCGACGGCGGGGGAACGATGGGCGGGGCCATCCGTGGTGTTCGGCTATCTCGCTCAGGGTCACGAGACCGAGCCGCCGCACCTCACGCCGATCGAGTTCGTCCGCAACGCGAAGCCGATGTACGAGGAGGACGCCGTCTCGCTGCTCGGACGGTTCCTGTTCCGATACGAGCAGATGCGTCAGCCGGTCGGCACGCTGTCCGGCGGTGAGCGAACCCGATTGCAGCTCTGCCTGCTGATGCTCGGGGGCGCGAACTGCCTCCTGCTCGACGAGCCCACGAACCACCTGGACATCGAGAGCATGGAGGTCCTGGAGTCGGCACTGGAACGGTTCGACGGGACGGCGATCGTGATCTCGCACGATCGCTACCTGTTGGATCGCATCCCCGACCGGATCGTCGAGGTCCGCGACGGACGGGTGACGAGTCACGTCGGGGGCTACGACGACTGGGCCGCAGCCCGCGTCGGCTAGGCTGGCTCGATGGAGTTCGGTGCCCTGCTGGAGACCCTCGACGGGGAGGCGCGCCGGAGCATCGATGTTGTTCGCGAGCTGCCGGACGAGGCGTTCTCGGCGCCGACCCGCTGCCCCCCGTGGGACGTGCGGGTGCTGGTAGGACACATGGTGCGCGACCTTGATCGCGTGCTGACGTACATCGCCGACCCCGCGCCTGAGGCCGCGACCACCGACGCGGTGGAGTACTGGCGAAGCTACGATCCGCGGGCCGAAGGCCCGCGGATCACGGCCGGCTCGGTGGAGGTCGCGGATCGGTACGCAACGCCGGCCGAGCTCGTCGATGGGTCCGATTCGACCCTGCGCCGCTGCCTGGAGTGGGCCGGCCGGGAGGATCCCGCGCGCGTGCTGGGTACGCGACTGACCTCGATCCGGTTGGACGAGTTCGTGAAGACGCGGATCCTGGAGATCGGGGTGCACGGTATGGATCTGGCCGCCGCGCTCGGGCGTCCACCGTGGCCGACGCCGGCCGCCGCGTCCGTCGTCCTGGCGATACTGGCCGGGCTCTTGGGTGGCGACCCCCCGCCGGCGCTCGGGGATCGTGCGGGCGCGTTCCCGCTCCTGGGATGACACGCGAGCTCGATCGCATCGAGGCCGAGGTCGTCGTTTGCCGCGCGTGTCCCCGGCTGGTCGCCTGGCGCGAGAAGATGGCGCGCGACAAGGTCCCGCGCTTCGCCGATCAGGAGTACTGGGGACGACCGGTGCCCGCGTTCGGGGATCCGGCCGCTCGAGTGATGATCCTCGGCCTGGCGCCGGCGGCGCACGGGGGCAACCGGACCGGCCGGATCTTCACGGGGGATCGATCGGGCGACTTCCTGTTCGCGTCCCTGCATCGCTGCGGGTTCGCGAACCAGCCGACGTCGGTCTTGCGCGACGACGGCCTGCGTCTGATCTGCGCGTTCATCACGGCGGTGAACCGTTGCGCTCCACCGGCGAACAAGCCGACGCCGAAGGAGCGGGACAACTGTCTGCCGTTCCTCGAACGCGAGATCGGGGCGCTCCGAGACCTGCGCGTCATCGTCGCGCTGGGCTCGTTCGCGTGGGACGGTGCGTTACGGGCGCTCGCCGCGCTCGGCCATCCTGCACGGCCCAAGCCCCGCTTCGGTCACGCAGCCGAGGCCGCCGTCGGTCAGTTCACGCTGTTGGGATGCTTCCACCCGAGCCAGCAGAACACGTTCACGGGGAAGCTCACACCAGCCATGCTCGACGACGTCTTCACTCGTGCTCGGGACCTGGCGACCCGTCCGACCGGTCCGGCCCGGGAGCCATCCGATGAAGGCGCGGCCCGATCATCGGCATGAACTCGAGCTCGAGGATCAGCAGCGTGATCGCGGTCGCCAGGATCGCCGTCAGGTAGAAGCCGACGCCGGCGAGCACGCCGGTCGCCGCCACCGTCCAGGTCGCCGCGGCCGTGGTGAGGCCATGGGCGGGGCCCATCTGCATCCGCCAGATCACGCCGATGCCCAGGAACCCGATCCCCGTGGCGACGCCGGCGAGGACCTGGCCGCCGGTCTCCGGGAACGCCTCCGCGGCGAGCGAGGCGAACGCGGCGGCCCCGGCAGCGACGAGCGCGATCGTTCGCTCGCCCGCGACCTTGCGGCGCGCCTCGCGTTCGAACCCGACCAGGAACCCGAGGGCAGCTGCCAGGGCCATACGCCCGAAGATCGCGAGCTGCAGCGCCGGATCGTGCACGCACGAAGCGTACTCCCGAGGAGGTCTGCCGTTTGACCGGGAGGCTACTCGTCGATACCGTGCCGTTCCTGCGGGTCCCGCGTACGGGAGGACGGATCGGATACATGCGAACGTTCCGGACGATCACCTTGACGTCGGCTGTGCTGCTGGTCTTGCTTCCGGTTGTGTCGAGCGGGGCCGCGAGCCATGATCTTCGCGGATACGACTGCACCATCACCGGCACGGCCGGTCCGGACACGCTCATCGGCACGACCGGCGACGACGTGATCTGCGGCCTGGGTGGGCGCGACGTCATCCACGCGCGATCGGGAGCTGACGTGGTGTACGGAGGTGCCGGCAACGACAACATCTTCGGCGGTGGAGGCGACGACGCCCTGTACGGAGGCGCAGACCGGGACCTGGTCCGTGGTCTCGGCGGCGACGACCGGATCTTCGGGGGCGCGGCATCCGACTTCCCGCTCACCGGCGACTTCGGCTCCGACATCGTGAACGGCGGGACGGGCAACGAGGTCTGCATCTCGGGCTTCGATGAGGTCGAGGGCAACGACACCGTGATCGGCGGGCCCGGGGTCGACCACTACGAACTCGATGCGGGGGACACGAGCAGCTCGGCGGAGATCCTCGGGTTCTGCATCGGCGAGTAGCGCACACTCCGCCGCCCACGGATAGTCGTATCGGCTCGCGCCCGTATCCTGAGACGCACATGGGTCGTCACGGCAGGTTCTTCAACACCCCGCTGTCCGAGGAGGACAAGCGTCCGATCAAGGGCGCGACCGTCCGCCGCGTCGTGTCCATCTTCCGTCCCTACCGCAGGAAGGTTGGCATCGTCGGGATCGCCATCATCGTCACGTCCGGCCTCGGCGTCGCGAACCCCCTGCTGATCAGAGAGGTCTTCGACCGTGGACTACGCTGCACCGCGGCCGCATGTCACCCCGACCTTCCCGTCCTCTACCGCTTGGTCGCGCTCATGGTCGCGATCCCCATCATCACGAGCGCGATCGGCATCGGCCAGACGTACCTCTCAAACCTCGTCGGTCTGCGGGTGATGCAGGATCTGCGCGACTCTCTCTACCGGCACCTGCAATCCATGGCACTTCGGTTCTTCACGACCACCCGGACAGGCGAGATCCAGTCCCGGCTCGCGAACGATGTCGGCGGCGTCCAGGGCGTGGTGACGAACACGGCGTCGTCCCTCCTCGCGAACATCGTCATCATCATCAGCTCGCTGATCGCGATGCTGATCATCTCGTGGCAGCTCAC
>CAZDXK010000212.1:0-4004 GCA_964509215.1 uncultured Actinomycetes bacterium
GCCCACACCTCGTACGCGGCGGGGGAGCGGAACGGCAGCAGGCGGTACGCCTCGGTGTCGACCTGGTCGGGGACCGCATCGGACAGCTCGGGGTCCTGGTTCGCGATCATCTTGTCGCCCCAGCGGATCAGCTCGGGCGCGTCCTCCTGCGACACGGTGAAGATGGAGCACAGGAATCGGATGGGCAACTCGCGGCTGATCTCGGACACGAAGTCGAACTCGCCGGTGGGCAGCGCACGGTCCAGGACGGTGCGGGCGACGTCGCGGATGAAGTCCTCGTAGACCGCCACGCCCCGTCCGGAGAACTTCTTCGAGCAGACCTTGCGGAGGTCCGTGTGGCGCGGCGGGTCCATCTCGAGCATGGTCTTGCGGACTTCGAGCTGCTCGTCGTCCAGCTCTTCGAGGGCCACGGCGCCCGTCTCCGACGAGTAGGTCTGCCAGTCCATGTGGACGGCCGTCAGGTCGTCGTAGCGGGTGACCGCCCAGAACCCCTTGTTTTCGCCGGGCTCGTCGTGCCAGCTCACGGGCCGTTCGCGCCGCAGCTCGTCGAACCACTCGAACGGAACGCGCTCGACGTAGTTGTCCGGGTTGACCAGGTCGATCCCATTGAGCGTCGTGCCCATGCTCCCCCTACGACGTGGTGAAGAGATATTTTGCTACCGAACGACCTCCGCTCGCAAGGCGACCTCAGATCACCTCGAAGTAGCGACGGCGCTCCCACTCGGTGACGGCCTCGGGGGAGAGGAACCGCTCCCACTCCCACCGGCCCGCCTCCGCGTAGTGGGCGACGACGTCGGCGCCGAGGGCACTCTGCGTGAACGCGCTGTCGCGGAACCGCGCGACGGCGTCGCCCAGTGTCGCCGGCAACGGCGGTACGGGATCCTCGTAGTGCTCGCCGACGAGCGGTTCGCCGGGATCGGCGCCGGTCCAGATGCCGTCGGCGGCCGACGCAAGCAACCCGGCGATGGCAAGGTACGGGTTCACGTCGGCGCCCGGCACTCGCCATTCCAGCCGGGTCGACTCCGGACCTTCGCTGAGCACCCGGCAGGAGACCATGCGGCTGTCGTATCCCCAGCTCACGCCGTTCCCGCTGAACTCGCCGCCCGTCGTGCGTCGGTACGAGTTCACCGTCGGCGCGTAGAACAGCATCAGGTCTGTCGCCCGGACCAGGACGCCGCCGACCGCCTGCAGGAGCGTCGGCGCGATGCCGTGTTCGGCCTCGGGATCGTGGAACACATTGGCGCCGCTCGCGTTCAGCAGGGACAGGTGGAGGTGACACGACGACCCGGTCGTATCGCCGAACGGCTTCGGCATGAACGTGGCCGACATCCCAGCGGCGGCGGCCATGTCGCGCATCGCGAGCTTGAACAGGATGTGCCGGTCGGCCATCTCGAGCGCCCGCTGATACTCCAGATTGATCTCCCACTGCCCCAAGCCCCACTCCACCTGGCTGGTCCACGGGCCGAGCTCGGACGCGGCGAGCGCCTCGCGAACCCCCGCGAAGAAGCTCTCGTACATATCGCCGGCCTGCACGGTGTAGTCCGCACGGGCGAGCGTCGTCGGTAGCAGCGTCTCGTACCCGTTCGCGCGGCCGTCGTCATACGTGCCGCGATACAGCGCGAACTCGAGCTCGGTCGCGACCTGCGGCTTGAACCCGGCGTCTTCCACGTGTTCGATCTGCCGGCGCAGGATGGTACGGGGAGCGACGGCCACCTGCTCGTCGCGGCCCATCTCGACGAAGTCGGCCACACAGATCGCGGTCCGGTCGAGCCACGCGGCCCGGCGCAGCGTGGTGAGATCCGGAACCAGGCGGACATCGTGCCAGCCAGTTTGATGTCCCGTGTACGCCTGTTGCGGGCCGGGCCACTGATCGACGTCCCACCCGAGCACGCACGAGCTGAGCGCGACGCCCTCCTCGACCAGCCTGCGGAACACGTCGGGCGCGAATCGCTTGCCGACAAGGCGCCCCGAGACGTCGGCCGACGTCACGATGACAGTGCGAACGTCCGCCGACTCCAGGTCGTCGAGCGCGAGCGTCATCGGGTGAGCCACCCACCGTCCACCGGCAGCTGCGCTCCCGTGATGAACGACGCATCGGCCGACAGCAGGAACGAGATCGCCGCGGCGACGTCCTCGGGTTCTCCGACCCGCGACACCAGCAGACGCTGAGACATGAACGCCCACGCTTCGTCGGAGCGGAGGTCGCCACCGGGGATGAACGACGTGGCGATGGGGCCGGGCGCGACCGAGTTCACGCGGATGTTCCGGTGCGCTAGCTCGACCGCCAGCGCTTTCGTGAGCATCTTCACGCCGCCCTTCGACGCGTTGTAGTGGACCTGGGGGTGTCCTTGGGACGAGACCACGACCTCCGACTCGATCGTCGACATGTTCACGATCGCCCCGCCTCCCGCCTCGCCGATCGCCGGCGCCACGGCCTGCGTGACCAGGAACATCCCCTTCAGGTTCGTGTCGATGACTAGGTCCCACTCCTCTTCGTCGAGGTCGTCCAGCGCCGACATCCGCACGAGACCGGCGTTGTTCACCAGGTAGTGGATGGCACCGAACGTCGCGAGCGCTTCATCCCGGGCCCGCCGCACCTCCGAACCGTCCCGCACGTCCGCGGCGGATGCGGCGGCGCGCCCACCCGCCGCGACGATCGATGCGACGGTCTCCCGCGCGGCATCGAGACGAACGTCGACGGCGACGATCGAGGCGCCCTCCGACGCCAGTCGCAGCGCCGTCGCGCGCCCGATCCCCGATCCTGCGCCCGTGACGAACGCCACCCGCCCCGAGTGATCGAAGCTCATCCGGCCGGCTCCCAACGGCGCGGATCGAACACGAGGCCGGCGACGTCGACGACGGTGGAGCCGCCGTCCGCCACCAACGACGTGCCGGTCACGAACGACGACTCGTCGCAGGCGAGGAACACGCAGCACGCCGCGATCTCCTCCGGCAGGCCGGCGCGGCGGAGCGGCGCGTCGGCTGTGGCGGCCGCGTAGGCCCCTTCGAGGGAGAGCCCGTCGCGCGCCGCCACCTCGTCCATCGACCCGTCGGCCATCGGCGTACGGACCCAGCCGGGCAAGACCGCGTTCGCGCGGATCCCGAGCGGCCCGTAGTCCACGGCCACGGAACGCACCAGTCCCAGCAGGCCGGCCTTCGACGCTACGTAGGCTGCACTCTCATTGTCCGCGACGATCGCGGAGACCGAGGACACCGCGACGATCGATCCGCCGCCGCGTTCGATCAAGCGGGGGAGGGCGGCGCGTATCAGGAAGAGCGGGCCCGTCAGGTTGATGTCGATCGTCGTGGTCCACTGCTCGTCGGTGACCTCCGCGGCCGAGCCGCCCAGGCCGATGCCGGCGTTCGCGACGACGACGTCGAGGCCGCCGAACGTCCGGACCGCGGTGTCGACCGCCTCGGCGGCGTGAGCCGGATCGGAGATGTCTCCGGTTACGGCGCCGCCGCCGATCTCGGTCGCCACGGCCTCGATCGGCTCCGAGCGCCTGCCCGTCACCACGACGGAGGCTCCCTCGCTCGCGAACAGCCGGGCGGTCGCGGCGCCGATACCGGTTCCGCCGCCGCTGATCAGCGCCACCTTGCCCGCGAGCCGCATGGGACCGGGCCGCGTCAATGGAACGGCCGGTAGTAGTCGATCTCCCAGGGAGTGACCTCGGTGCTGTCGGGGTGCGCCCCCGAGGCGAGGTATCGCTCCCACTCCGCTCGCTTCAAGATCGTGAACGCCTCCACCATCTCGGGGCCGATGGCCGCGACCATCTCCTTGTCGGCAGCCAGCGCGTTCAGCGCGGCGTCGAGGTTCTGCGGTACCCGCGACTCGGTGTTCGGCGGTTCGGCCGCCGGCTGCGGCGGTGGGAGCTCGAGCTCTCGCTCGACGCCCAAGCGGGCCGCGTGCAGCACCGCGGCAGCCGCGAGGTACGGGTTCGCTGCGGCGTCCGCCGTTCGCTGCTCGATCCGCGTGGCACCGCCGCGTGCCGGCGGGATGCGCA
>CAZDXK010000213.1:0-3977 GCA_964509215.1 uncultured Actinomycetes bacterium
GCCAGCGGCTCGGGCCCAGCATGCCCTATCGGCTGCCGGCGGGTCCCATTAGTTGTCGAGCTTCGTCGCTCGAAGCAGCAGGTAGTCGATCATGCCGCGCTCCCACAGCAGCTCGACCTGCGACAGCATGAGCGAGGCCGCGAGCCGGTACGAGCCAGCCGCCTCCGCTCGCGACCTCCGCAGTCGCTCCCGGACGAACCGCAACGCGGGCTCGATCACCCGCTCCCCCACCAGCTGGGTCCGCACGCCGGTGAAGCCGGCTTCCTCGACCTGACGCACGATCTCGACGGGAGTGACCGCGGCGTGCGCGCCCAAGCCCCAGACGCGCAGCTGCGACAGCGCGGCGAGCAGCTCGCGCGGTCCCCGGGGATACCGGTACGTCGGGATGTCGGACATCGACAGCACGCCGCCCGGTCGCAGGACGCGGAACGTCTCGGAGAAGAAACGTGCGCGCGAGGCGAAGTGGAACGCGGCCTCCACGCTGATCACCCCGTCGAACGAACCATCGGTGAACGGCAACCGCGTCGCGTCCCCGTTCACGGCGCGCGCACCCGCCGCGGCCAGCCGCTGCCGGCCGGCGACCAACTGCGACCGGGTGATGTTGAGGGCGACCAGCCGCCTGGTGTCGGCGACGTCGGCGATCACCGGGTCCTGCGCGGCCAAACCGTTGCCGACGTCGAGCACGTCCGCGCTCTTCGGCAGCTCACGGGCGAGCGACTCGACCAGGCGACGGACCGCGACCGGTGCCTCGCCGGGATCGCTCCCGTTCCCTTCCCAGAGGCCGAGGTTCAGCCACCCGGGGGCCAGCGCGAGGAAGAAGTCCTCGCCGATGCTGTCGTAGACGGTGGCCGCCGGGTGTCGTCCGTAGCGGAGCATGGCCGCACCGTGCTTGAGGTTGTCGCGTGTCCATCCGGCCTTGCGCATCTCGTTCACCCTACCGACGGCGGTGGACTAGCATCGCGGACCGATGTACACGGATGAACGGCTCGCGACGCTGGCGGGCACGACCCTCGACCGCATCAGGCTGATGACGGGCCTGGGGATCCTGACGCCCGGCGACGACGGTTATCGACCGCCCGACATCCAGCGCGTCCGTATCGCGGAGGCGCTCGACCGCGCGGGGATCGAGCTCGGCCAGATCGGCGAGATGATCCGCGACGGCGCCTACTCCACCGGCTGGGCGGATCTCTTGTTCCCCGAGCCGGTGCCGATGTCCGACCTGACGTTCGCGGAGACCTGCGACCAGCTCGACCTTCCGGAGCCGTTCGCGCGACGCCTGTTCACGGTGAGCTACCAGTTGCCCGCGCCGGCTCCCGACGAGCGGCTCCGCGAGGACGAGCTGGAGCTGCTCCGGATCTCGGCGCAGTTCTTCCCATTGATCGGCCGGGACGAGGACGCCGGCATCGCGTCGGCGCGCTACTTCGGCGACAACGTCCGCCGCCTGTCCGAATCGCAGATGCGTTTCTTCCGGACGCAGTTCGAGGAAGCGATGATCGCGTCGGGCATGTCGCAGCGCGAGGTGATGGATCTCGTCACCGCCGTGGGAGCCCCGATCGTTCCGCTCGGGTTCCGGGTGGTGGAGCTCCTGCACCGGCGCCACCTCGAGCACTTCGAGATCGAAGACATCGTGACGAACACGGAGATAGCGATGCACCAGGCTGGGCTGAAGCAACGGCAGGACGCACACCCACCCGCGATCGCGTTCTGCGACCTGACGGGCTCGACGCAGCTGACCGAGCAGCTGGGCGACGAGGGCGCCGCTCGGCTGGCGGATCGGCTCGCCGACGCCGTGACCACGATCGCCGCGAAGCACGAAGGCCAGGTGGTGAAGCTCTTGGGCGACGGCGCCATGCTTCGGTTCCGTGGACCGGCCGGCGCCGCTCGTGCGGGTCTGGAGCTGGTCCACGAGGCGCCCGGCGCCGAGCTCCCGCCGCTGCGGATGGGAGTACACGTCGGTCCGGTCGTCTTCCGTGACGGCGACTACTACGGCCGCACCGTCATCGTCGCGGCGCGCGTGACGGATCTCATCGGCCCCTCCCAAGTGGTGCTCACCGGTGACGCCGCGTCCCAGGCCTCGAGCGGCGATCTCGCGTTCGACGACATGGGCGTGGCGGAGTTGAAGGGCGTGTCGGATCCGGTGCCGCTGTACCGCGCGCGCCGTCTAGCCTGAGCCGGCCGAGCGCCAGGCCTCGCGGAGCTTCACCCGTGTGCCCGTTCGGAGCACGGCCCCCGAGTACACCCTGCCCGCGAGCGGTACCAGCAACGCGGTCGAACCGATCGTGATCGCGAGCGACGCAACGATCTCGAACGGGGTGGCCGATCCGAGCGATATCCGCACCGGCATGCACAGCGCGGACGAGAACGGGACGATCGACCCGATCCGCGAGAGCGTGGAGCTCGGATCGCTCGTAGCTCCGATCGATATGAAGAACGACACCAGGATCACCAGGTTGAGCGGAACGATGGCGTTCTGCAGCTCCTCCATCCGCGAGACGAGCGCGCCCGCGACGGCGAACAGCGACGCGTAGAACGCGAACCCAAGGACGAACCACCCGATCGCGAGCGCGGCGGTACCGAGAGCGTGCGTGGGAACATCCAATGCCCCGGTGAGCGACGCCAGCACGACGCTGTACGCCGCGATCGCGAGGAGCTGGAGCAACCCGAGGGCCCCGATCCCCAGGATCTTGCCGGCGAGCAGCTGTCGGGCCCGGATCGTGGACAGCAGGATCTCGACGACGCGCGACGCCTTCTCCTCGATCACGCCGGTCGCGACCCAATACCCGTAGCCGAAGAGCTGTCCGTACAGGAGCACGACGGCGATGAACGCCACTGTCGCGTTCGTCTCACGGTTCGGATCCTGGGGTTCGAGCGTGTCGATCGGGATGGGCGCCGGGTTCAGGATCTGCGCGATCTGGTCGGCCGGGACGTCGTTCGCCTCGAGCGTCGTGCGGATGCCGTCCGAGACCACCGCCGTCCGGACCGCGTTTTCCAGCAGCGCGGGCACTTCAGTCTTCGCAAGCAGCTGCTTCCCGTCGACCAGGACGGCATCGAGCGCGCCGTCCTCGAGCGCCGCCTCCGCCGCCGCCCGATCGGAGACCGGCTCCGTGCGGACCGCTGCGCCCTGTGCTTCGGCGGCCCGCACGACCAAGGGTCCGATGCGACCCGACCCGGGGCCCGACAGGCCCAGATCGAACGTCGGCGTGCCGCCGCCCCCGTACGCGTTGATCAGGATGACGCCGGTGAGGATGGCCAGCGTGATGCCGGTCGAGATCATGAAGCCCTTGTCCCGCAGGCGATACCAGAAGTCCCGTTGGGCGACGAGCCACCACGTCCCGCGGTCCGTCTCCCGCGGGTTCACGTCCGCACCGCCTCACGGAAGAGCTCGGCGAGCGACGCTCGTTCGCGGCTGAAGTGGGTGACGTCGCCTTCCCCTCGGGCGAGGTCGAGCACCCGCTGCTCGTCGACCTCGTCGTCGAGCTCGAGCACGATCCCATCGTTTGGTGTGGCCTCGACGAGTCGCACCCCCGGGATCGCGTCGTACCAGTCGCCGGGCGCACCCGCGACGTTGACGCGCAGCCTTCGTCTCTCGCGGGACGATCGGAGCTCCTCGATCGTGCCGGCAGCGACGATCCTCCCCTGGTCGATCAGGACCACGCGATCGCACACCCGTTCGACCAGGTCCAGCTGATGGCTGGAGAACACGACCGGGACGCCGCGCTCCCTCGCCTCGACGTGGAGTACGCCCGTCAACGCGTCCACTCCCACCGGATCGAGCCCCGAGAACGGTTCGTCGAGGATCAGGACGTCGGGTCGATGAACGAGCGCGGCCGCGAGCTGGACGCGCTGCTGGTTGCCGAGCGACAGTTTCTCCGCCCGATCGTTCGCCCGCTCCGCGACTCCCAGGACCTCGATCGTCTCCGCGGCCCGACGCGAAGCGTCGGGCCGCGACAGCCCGTGGAGCCGGGCCAGGTACACCA
>CAZDXK010000214.1:0-3964 GCA_964509215.1 uncultured Actinomycetes bacterium
CTGCGCACGCTCTCGAACGCGATGGCCGAGGAACGGGCCGACGAGCGACAGAAGATCGCCGCATACCTGCATGATGACTTGGCGCAGGTGTTGTTCCGGCTCTCCATCCAAGTCGACGTCGCACGCAAGCTCCTCGACAAGGGCGATCTCGTGGAGACCGGCGAGCAGCTTGAGAAGATCCGCGAATCGAAACAGGACACGTCTGATCGCATCCGCGCGCTGATCCGCGACCTACACCGGTCTCCGCTCGGCGCCAAGGGTTTGGCCGAAGCGCTCGAATCGTTCACGGACGAGGTCGGGCGGGATTCGGGTGTGCACTTCCATCTCGACGTGCACGACGTGGCGATGCCGGCCCCTATCGCTCTTCTCATCTATCACATCGCCCGCGAGGGTCTGATGAACTCGCTGAAGCACGCGCAGGCCACCGACTTCTGGATCATCGTTCGCGGGGACGACGAGTTCTTGGAGCTCCAGCTACGGGACAACGGCGTCGGCTTCGACCCGTCGATGCCCGGACCGGAAGGGCATTTCGGCATGACCATGATGCGCGAGCGCGCGAAGATCGGTGGCGGAACGTTCGAGGTCTTCAGCGTCCCCGATCAGGGAACGACGATCACGGTCCGCTTCCCCACTTCGCTGCTTCAGCAGGAACCTTCACCGGAGCCCCCCGATACCGGGCCGGGAGGCGGTACGAGTCCGGAGCATGTTTCCCCCGGTACATCAGGAACCGGCGAGCCGGCGGCCGAAGGTTCTCGCGGAACCGTCCACGTGTGACGGTGAAGCACCACCACGCCATCCCTCCGTACAGCAGCACATCGCCTATCGAGAGCACGACGCCGAACGGGCGCGGTACCGGCACCACGTCGGCCAGCGGCCGAAGCACGTCGTCGTCAGACATCAGGTGATACTTGGCGTCATCCTCGATGACGATCGCGCCGTCACCACCGGCGGCTCGGATCGCATCTGCACCGACCGGCATCCCGCCGTTCAGGCCAACGACGGCCAGATTCATCGCCAGGCCCGTGGCCATGAGCGCCGCGCCGGGCACCCGCCTGTTCACCGCGACCACCGCGAGCAAGAGCACGTAGCTCGAGACGAGCGACGCTGCCGCCAGCCCCGCGCGTTCAACGCTGCCGATCGAGATCGGCAGCGACTGGAGCACCAACGCGGCCGGCGCGAGTCCCCACCAGTGCACCCGGAGGCGCTCCAGGAACCGCAACGAGCCACCGCTGAGGATCCCCGCGAGCACGGCGAGCGCGAGGATGAGGAGAACGATGGCCATGACGACGCCTCTTTGACTCGGGAGCGGGATTCTTGCGCGGCGGTCGGCGGAAGTCCAGAGACGACACGTCAGACCGGAGGGACGCGGACAGGTCGGTCGTCGATCCCGCGGCCGATACAGTGGCGTGATGGGGAGCGACCGCGATCTCGGCTACTTCGGACCGGGCAGCGTCAGCTGGCAGGTCCACCGGGAGGTCACGGTCTTGTTCGGCGGTGCCCGCGCCGTGTTGATGCAGGCCGCGCACCCGTTGGTGATCGCGGGCGCTCGGGAGACTGGCTTCTACGAGCGGAACCCGTGGAAACGGTTGCAGCGCACGCTGATCCTCACGTACACCATCACGTTCGGCACGAAGGCCGAAGCGCATGCGGCCGCCGTTCGCATCAACGACGTCCACGCACGGATCAAGGGCGTCGATGAAGTTACGGGTCAGCCGTACGATGCGCTCGATCCGCACTTGCTGCTGTGGGTGCACGCTTGCTTGGTCGACTCAGCCCTGCTGTTCGAAGAACTGACGGTCGGGAAGCTGGACGACGCCGGACGCCAACGGTTCCACGAGGAGCAGATGCTCGCCGCCGAGCTGGTGAAGGTCCCTCGCGAGATCATCCCGCCGACGGTTCCGGAGCTCCGCGCGTATATGACCGACGTGATCGACCGCGGGGAGTTGCTGGTGACCGAGTCGGCGCGCAACGTGGCCGAGCTCTTCTATCACCCACCTGCCGAGGCGGAGTGGCGCCCGGTGTTGAAGGGAGTCTCCCGACTGGCGTTCGCGACGCTGCCGGCCCCTCTCCGCGAGGCGTTCGGTATCCGGCTGGGGCCGGGGAAGCGTGCCGCGATGCGCGCGACGTTCGCCGCCACTCGGCTGGCGCGTCCGCTCCTGCCGCCGAAGATCCGATACATCGCCCCGTACCAAGAATGGCGGCTGCGTCAGAAAGGGATCGAGCCTCCGCACGAGGTCGAGGAGGCGCGCAAACGAGCCGGGATCCGGCTCGTTCCCTGAGCCCGCCTCACTCCTCGATCCTGGCCATGAGCGCAGGGCCCTGCTATGCGAGACTGCATCTCATGGACGTCGACGGACTGCTCCTTGACATCGACGGCGTGCTGTCCCTGTCGTGGAAGCCGATCGACGGGGCCATCGAGACGCTCGGGTGGCTACGCGGTCAGGGCATCCCGTTCCGGCTCATCACGAACACGACGACGCACTCGCGCGAAGCGCTCGCGCTCGCGCTTCGCGAGGCCGGGTTCGCTGTCGACGCCGAAGAGATCGTCACCGCGGTCGTGGCGACGGCGGAGTACCTGCGAACCGATCACTCCGGGGCTCGGGTGTTCCTGTTGTCGGACGGTGATGCACGCGAAGACCTCCGAGGCATCGCGCTCGTCGGGCCCGATGAGCCCGCCGACGTCGTGGTGATCGGCGGCGCGTCCGACGAGTTCACCTACGCCGCCGTCAACCATATCTTCCGATCGTTGATGGACGGCGCCGCGCTGGTCGGGATGCACCGCAACATGTTCTGGCGAACCGCCGTAGGACTTGAGCTTGACGCCGGCGCGTACATCGCCGGGCTGGAAGCGGCCACCGGCGCACGGGCGACGATCTGCGGCAAGCCGGCGCCGACGTACTTCAACGCCGCGCTCGACGCGCTCGGCGTGCCGGCCGGCTCCGTCGCCATGGTGGGTGACGACATCGCGAACGATGTGCTCGGCGCGCAGGCGATCGGCATGACCGGCGTGCTCGTTCGCACGGGAAAGTTCAGAGCCGCAGACCTGGAACGCGACGAAGGCGCGCCCGATCACGTGATCGGCTCGTTCGCCGATCTGCCGACGTTGCTGCGGATGCACTGACGACATGTCCGATCGTGCGCGTCATGCTCGAACCCTCTTCGCCGGTATCGCGCCCCAGTACGAGTGGATGGGCGCAGCACTCTCGTTCGGGCAGGACGCGCGGTGGCGTCGCGCCATGGTCTCCAAGGTGAACGCGCTCCCCGGGTCGCTCGTGCTCGACGTCGCGTCGGGAACCGGTTTGGTGGCGCGCGAGCTCGCCGCACACAAGCGGCTGCGTGTGATCCAGCTTGACCCGAGCGAGGAGATGCTCCGCGCGGGCATCCCGGTGACGGAAGAGGCGGGGCTCGAGCTGCAGGTTCGCCAGACCCTCGGGCGTGCCGAGCGACTCCCGTTCCAGGACGAGTCGTTCGAGGCCGTGACGTTCACCTATCTGCTGCGGTACGTCGAGGACCCCGAGGCCACGATGCGCGAGCTTGCACGGGTCCTGCGACCCGGCGGCACGCTCGCGTCCCTGGAGTTCTTCCGTCCCGACGACCGAGCGATCCACGCCGGATGGTGGGTCTACACCAGGATCGTCATGCCCGTGGTCGGTGCCCTCGTCTCGCCCGCGTGGCGCCACACCGGCCGATTCCTGGGGCCGAGCATCAGCGGGTTCTACGATCGATATCCTCTCCCCGAACAGGTCCGGTGGTGGCAGGCGGTGGGGCTGCGGCACGTGCGGACGCGCGCGATGTCGCTCGGTGCCGGCATCGTCTTCTGGGCGGTGAAGGGCGGGCCGCGTGTCCTCTGAGGGCGAACGCTCCGCGTTCTACGCGCTCACGCCCGGCGGTTGGCGCGACTACTGGACGCTGCTCCATCCGCCGTACACGCTCTGGCACCTGTCCTACGTCGTGATCGGCGCGT
>CAZDXK010000215.1:0-3940 GCA_964509215.1 uncultured Actinomycetes bacterium
CCGGTTCCCCCACACCCCCTCCACACGCTCAGAGGCCTAAGGTCGGCCTATGAGCGGACCAGTGCGGCTCGTCGAGTTCCCGGCGGACGACCCGGACCGCGCGGTCCGCTTCTGGGAGGGCGTGCTCGCCGTCGCGCTCGAGCCGCGGGTGGAAGGTGAGGGCGACGGGCGGCAGACGCACGCGGGTGGGACCGAGCTCGGCGTTCACCCTCGAGGGCGGGGCCCCGGGGACACGGTGTCGCTCCCGTACTTCGAGGTGCCCGACCTGGCGGCCGCGCTCGAGCGGGTGGTGGAGCTCGGAGGCTCCGTGATCCACCCGGGAAAGCGCTGGGCGATCTGCCGGGACTCCGAGGGAAGCCCATTCGGGCTTGCCGCACCGGACAGGCCGGTCTGATCGTCCGTCCGCGGAGGGCCTCATGCGCCCAGTAGACTCCCTGCGGGCCGGACCGAGGCCCCTTCACGCCCGATGAACTATTCCTTCGCAGGCACGCCCACCTCGCAGTCGTTCGAGCGCTTCGCGGACGACATCGCGGCCGCACTCGACCGCCGCGGCTACGAGCGCGCCGACGACGCGACCGAGGCCGACCTGGTCCTGAACTTCATCGACGCGGACGACCCGAAGCCTTTCCGCCGCCGGTCGCGGGGCACGTTCGCCGCCGCGATCCACGAGCAGCCCGAGGTTCCGGCGGACATCCTGAAGACGAACTACCCGCTCCTCGTGCGGGCGCTCGCGAACATCGTCCTCTGCTTCGTCCCCGACCGCGGGGTCTGGTTCACGACGATGGAGCGCGGCCACTACGGCGTCGAGGCAACGAACGGCTCCTCGTCACTTGCCGACGGGGTCGTGGAGCGCCTGGTGCCGCTCGCCGAGTCGAAGCTCGTGATCGAGAACGAGTTCCGCACCGACCTCGAGGAGGAGCTCTGGGAGGGCGACGAGATCACGGAGACGATCCGCGAGGCCGGCGTCAGGATGGGCGACCTCGACCTGCTGCCGGCGCCCTTCCCGATCGAGGAGCTACTCGACGAGCAGGATCTCCGGCACGTCAAGCGGCTCTACGGGATCGGCGGCCTTTCCTACGGGAACCTGTCGGCCCGGAAGGACGACACGCGCTTCTGGATGAGCGCGAGCGGCGTCGACAAGACGAAGCTCGACATCCCGGGGCGCGACATCCTGCTCGTCTCGGGCTACGACCCGGTCGACAACAAGATGATCCTGAGCGTGCCCCCGAACGTCGAGCCGCGGCGGGTGTCGGTGGACGCGATCGAGCACTGGATGATCTACCAGGCCCATCCCGACGTCGGGGCGATCGTTCACGTGCACGCCTGGGTCGAAGGGATCTCGGCCACCGACGTGAACTATCCCTGCGGGACGGCAGAGCTGGCGACGAGCGTCGCCGATCTCCTGGCGCTCGAGCCGGACCCGTCGCACGCGGTCATCGGCCTGCGGAACCACGGCATCACGGCAACCGGGGAGAGCCTTCCCGAGATCCTAGACCGGATCGAGCCGAAGGTGCTGCGCCAGATCCCGATGTCCTGATCAGGCGTACTGCGCGGCCGTGTCCCGGAGCGTCTCGTCGACCGGGCGGGACGCGAACCCGAGCTCCCGCATAGCCTTCTCCGGAGCCGCGAACCACCAGTGCGACGCGAGACGCACCTCACCCGGGCGCACGGGCCAGGGAACGAGCGTCGCCGCCGCGACCGCCATCCGCGGAGGGAGGCGCACCATTGCCCGTCGCACACCCGTGAGCTCGCCGACCCGGTGGAAGAACGCGGACCAGGTCAGGTTTCCCTCGGCGCCGGTGAGGATGTAGCGCTCGCCCGTCCGGCCGCCGTCGCCAAGCGCGACGAGTCCCTTCGCGACGTCCCGGGTGTCGGCGACGGAGAGCCCGCCTGGAGTTGTGAAGCGAAGCGTCCCTTGCAGGTAGCGCTGCACCGGCCAGGTGGAGACGCGGTGCGGATCCTCCGGGCCGAGCAGGAAGCCTGGGTTTGCGATCACCGCGTCGGTGCCGCCGGCGACCGCGTCGAGCACAAGGCGCTCTCCGGCCCGCTTCGACGCCACGTAGGGGAGCTCCATCTCGACCTCGGACGGGAACGGCTGGCCTTCACGAGCCACGTCGTCCGGGCCGGGTGCGGGCCCGACCGACCCGAGCGACGCGACATGGACGAGTCGCGCTCCGGGCTCGAGTGCCGAAAGGACGGTACGGACTCCCTCGACGTTGACGGCTCGAAGCCGGTCGGCGTCCCGCCGCTCGTGGGCGACCAGGCCGGCGAGGTGGTACACGCGCTCGCAACCGGCCGCGGCACGGCGCACCGACTCGGGATCGAGCAGGTCGCCGCGCATCACTTCCACGTCCCGATCGCGGAGCCAGGAATCGTCCGTCGCTGGGCGCACGAGGCCGCGCACGTCGTCGCCACGGTCGAGCAGGAGCGGCAGGAGGTGGCGGCCGACGAACCCCGTAGGGCCCGTGACCAGGACCTTCACTGGCGCTTGCGCTCGAACACGACGAGCAGGCTGAGCACCTCGTAGGAGCTGAAGCGGTGCTCCGCGTGGGCGGGCACGAACACGGCGTGCCCTTCCTCGAGCTCCACGGTCTCGCCCTCCACGTCGAGCGTTCCCCGCCCTTCGAGCACGTAGTACACCTCGTCGTCCTCGTGGGGCTGCTGGCGATCTGGCTCGGGTGCGACGAGGACGTACACCCCGATCTCGAGCCCCGGGGACTCGTGCACGATCTCGTACCCGCCGCTCGTCGCGAGACGCTCTCTGGCCCCCTGGATGTCGAACGGGTGCGGCACGATGCGAGCCTAACAACGCTTGGCGTGCCCGCAACCATCTAGGGCAGGTTGCGGAGCACCTCCGCGGGCCTGGGGCGATCGGCCGCGTTTCGGCTCCGGCGGATCCAGGCGACACGCCCGTCCGGCGCCAGGAGGACGTCTCCGCCGAGCTCGGAATAGTCCTCGGTCGGTCTGCGCGGGGGGCGCCCTTTCAGGACGGCTCGAAACCCTGCCCACCACGTGCGCGGCGAGAGCAGGAGCGTCCTGGCGCCCGCCCTGCCGAACCCGAAGGCCCGGTACGTACTCCAGGTTGGATCCGAGAGGAGCGGCACGGTCAACCCGAGCTCGCGACCCACCCGCTCGAGCGACTCCGGCTCCGCGGGCGAGACGATCGCGACGTCCAGCTCCAACCGGCCAGCGAGCTCCTTCTGCACCTCGACCAGGTGCCTCTGGCAGACGAGTCAATAGAGGTGCCGCGCGAAGACGAGGAGGACAGGCCGACCCAGGAAGTCGGCAGGCCCGACGAGATTCCCATCCGTGTCCGGGAGCGCGAAAGGCGGAGCCGGGTCGCCTGCTTCGATCGGCACGTCTACATGGTTGATCGGTAATTGGCGCGCAACCCATCTACATTCTGCCCGTGAACGAGTCGGCAGAGGTCGTGATCGTCGGCGGCGGGGTCATGGGGGCGAGCGTCGCCTACCACCTGACCACCCTCGGTGTGACGGACGTCGTCCTCCTCGAGCGGAACGAGCTCGCGTCCGGCTCCACGAGCAAGTCGGCCGGAGGCATCCGCGCCCAGTTCGCGGACGAGCTGAACGTGCGCATAGCGCTCCGGTCGATCGACGAGTTCGCCGCGTTCGCCGAGCTCGTCGGCGCGGACATCGACTACCACCAGGCGGGCTACCTCTTCCTTCTGGACGACGAGCAGGACGCGGTCAGGTTCCGCGCCGCCCTCGAGCTCCAGCACTCGCTGGGGGTTCCGTCCCGGGAGATCCCCGTTGACGAGGCAGCCGCAATCGTCCCGGGGCTCGAGACGTCCGACCTCCTGGGCGCGACCTTCTGCCCGATCGACGGCTACGCGACCCCCGAAGCGGTCGTCCAGGGATACGCGGCCGCAGCCCGCAAGCGCGGCGCCCGGATCCGGCAGGGAGACCCCGTGACCGGGATC
>CAZDXK010000216.1:0-3924 GCA_964509215.1 uncultured Actinomycetes bacterium
AGGCGAAGATCGCGGGATCGAAGCCCGTCACCCGCGCCAGATCCTCCGGCGAGGTAGCTCAGTTGGCAGAGCACGCGGCTGAAAACCGCGGTGTCGGCAGTTCGATTCTGCCCCTCGCCACCGACCGTCAAAGGTCCGGCTATCGCACCACGTTGATGTTGAAGGATCCGGTCCCGAGCGCGCCGTACAGCTCCAGCCACAGCGGCAGATACATCTCAGGTCCACGGCTCGTGGTGATGTCGCCGAGATCGATGATCTGCATCTCGCGCCATCCGAAGCTACCGAGCAGCTGCTTCACCTGAGTCTTCGCGCCCTCGTCGTTGCCCGAGACGAACACGACGTGGTCGCCCGGCACACGGGTGGGGTCGACCATGATCTCGCAGTTCATCGTGTTCAGTGTCTTGACGACCAGCGCGTCGGCGAATCCCCGCTGGATCTGCTCGCCCAGGCTGTCCGTGTTGCACACCAAGAGGGAGGGCGGCATGCCCTTGGAGAGGTCGAGCGGGTTGGAGACATCCACCAGGACCTTGCCCGCCAAGCGTTCGACTCCCGCCGATTCCAGAGCGTCGATCGAGCCGCTCCCCGCGGTGCAGTTGAAGAGCAGCTCGCCGGCGGCGGCCGAGTCGGCGAACGTCCCGTGCGACGCGCCGGTCCCCACCTCGGCCGCCCACTCCCCGGCATCGGGGTTGTCCGCGCTCCGCGAACCCATCGTGACCTGGTGCCCCAGGCCGACGAGCCTCGTCCCGATCGTCCGCCCGACCACGCCGGTCCCGAGCACACCGATCTTCATGTGAACCCCCCTTTCGATCTCGGCCGCGGCGGTACCGGCGCCGGTCAGTTCATGATCTCGCGGCTGCGGATCTCGGCCCAGTGCGTCAGCACGCCCTGATAGATGTCCGCCGACCGCGGGAACTCCCCGCGCTCGAGCGCGTCGAGAGCCTCGTGCAGATCGCGGGACGAGCGGTCGTCGTCCAGCTCGTCCCACGTCATGAAGTCACAAAGCGTCGCGTAGTCGAGCTCCAACAGCGATCCCGGATCGAACCCTGCCAGCCACTGGTGCAGGTCCAGGATCAGCTCCGAGATCGGACCCAGATCCGTTCGGCGAAGGACCGGCACGGCCCGCTCGGCTCGTCGCATCGCCCGTCGGGCGGTGGTGCGATAGCGCAGCCGGGTCCGGCCGAGCTCGTCCTCCCCCAGCCACCGTTCGCCGTCGTCGAACAACACGAACCACCGGATCGGCACGTGCCAAGGGCTCTGGTGCACGAACGCCACAGCGGATGGGTCGCGGCGGCGGAGCTTGGCGAGCTCCTTGGCCGCGCGCTTCGCGTCCTTCTTCGGGACGAACCGATCGGACAGCTCGAGCGGCTCGGTTGCCGAGAACGAGAGCAACGCGGCCAGGACGCGGAGATGCATGCGCCAGGGACTGACGAACGTCCGGCCGTCGATCACTCGGATCTCGGCGTGCTCCCCCTCGGCGGGCGCGAGCACGCCCAGCCCCTGGGTGGTCTCGTGGTCCGCGTAGCGACGGCGGATCGAAGTTGAGTGAGCCCCCTCAACCAGGTACCGCTCCCAGTGGGCCTGCTCCTGCCGGTCGAATCCGTCGAGCGGCTGGAACACGCGGAGGTAGGCGCTGGGAACCACGTCGCGGAGTCTAGCGAACGGCGGCATCACCTATGCTCTCGGCGTCCCCGGCGTTGGAGCTGAAGCTTTGGCAACGATCGATCCGAGGGGCGGAAGCGAGCCGTTCCGCCTCATCGCGCCCGACGGCACCGCGGTCGGCGATACCGAGGTCGGCTTAGCGCCCAGAGAGCTCCGAGAGTTGTTGCGCTGGATGATCCTGGCTCGGCGGCTCGACCGTGAGTGCATGGCGCTGCAGCGCCAAGGCGAGCTGACCGTTTATCCGCCGTTCGAGGGCCAGGAAGCCGCGCAGATCGGCTCGGCGTTCGCCTTGGGCCCACACGATTTCGTCTTCCCTTCGTTCAGGGAATTGGCGGTGGCGCTCGTCCGTGGCATCGACCCGGTCCAGTACATGCAGTACCACCGGGGGACGTGGCACGGCGGCCCCTACGACCCTCGCGCCACACGCTTCGCACCGATCTGTGTTCCGACGGCCACGCAGATCTCGCATGCGGTCGGTTACGCGATGGGCCTGCGGCTCGACGACATCCCGGCGTGCGCGATCGCCTACTTCGGCGACGGCTCGGCGAGCGAGGGGGACTTCCACGAGGCCGCGAACATGGCGGCCGTTTTCCGTTCGCCGGCGATCCTGTTCTGTCAGAACAACGGGTGGGCGATCAGTGTGCCAACCACATCACAGACGACGGGCGAGATCTGGAAACGCGCCGAGGGATACGGCTTCCCCGGGGTGCGCGTCGACGGCAACGACGTGCTCGCGGTGTACCGCGTGACGAAGGACGCCGTCGCCCGGGCCCACGCGGGCGAAGGGCCGACACTGATCGAGGCGCTGACGTACCGGGTCGGCCCGCACACGACCGCGGACGACGCCGGGCGCTACCGCGACGACGATGAGGTGCAACGGTGGCGTGCGCTCGACCCGATCGCGCGCTACCGGTCATGGCTGCTCGCGGTCGGACATGCCGACGACGCGTTCGTCGCCGAGTGTGACACCGCGGCTGAGGCAGAGGTCTCGCGCATCCGGGTGGACGTGATCGCGACCGGACCGCCACCACCGGAGTGGATGTTCGACTGGACGTACGCGGACCCGCCCCCGTCGTTCTTGCGAGCGCGCGCGGAGGCGCTCGGCGATGTCTGAGGTCACGATGTCGGCGGCGTTGAACGCCGCGCTTCGCGACGCCCTCACGGAGGACCCCCGAGTCCTGGTCTACGGACAGGACATCGGGAAACTCGGGGGCGTCTTCCGGGTGACCGACGGGCTCCAGGAGGAGTTCGGAGCGGATCGCGTGTTCGACACACCGATCGCGGAGGCCGGGATGGTCGGCGCCGCGGTGGGTCTGGCGCTCGCCGGATGGAAAGCCGTGGTGGAGATCCAGTTCGACGGGTTCTCGTATCCCGCGCTCGACCAGGTGGTGAGCCACGTGGCGAAGTACCGGGAGCGGACACGCGGGCGCGTGGAGATGCCGATCACGATCCGCATCCCGTCGTTCGGCGGCATCCGAGGCAAGGAGCACCACGGCGAGAGCACCGAAACCTACTGGGTGCACACGGCCGGGCTGAAGGTCGTGGTTCCCTCCACGGCGCTCGATGCGTACCGGCTGCTCCGCCTGGCGATCGCCGATCCCGACCCGGTGATCGTGCTCGAGCCGAAGGCACGATACTGGTCGAAGGAAGACGGGGAGCTCACCGTCGACGGCCCGGGGATCGGCGTCGGGCGGGTCCTCCTCGACGGTGACGCCTGCACCGTCGTGACCTACGGCGCGATGGTCCCGCGCTGCCTCGAAGCCGCGCGCTTGCTCACGGGCGAAGGCATCGACGCGCGCGTCGTGGATCTGCGTTCGCTCTCGCCGCTCGACCTGTCTCTCCTCGGCTCGTGCGCCCGCGAGACGGGCCGCGTCGTGGTGGTGCACGAGGCGCCGCTGACGCTCGGCATGGGCGCCGAGATCGCGGCGCGCGTGATGGAGGAGGCGTTCGACCATCTGGAGGCGCCGGTCGCGCGCGTGACCGGCTGGGATGTGCCCTATCCACCTGCCTCGCTGGAGCAGCACTACCTCCCGAGCGTCGAGCGGATCGCGGAGGCCGTCCGACGGACGGTGAAGTACTGATGGCCTCCCGCGTGTTCGCGATGCCGGACCTGGGCGAGGGTCTGGAGGAAGGCGAGATCGTCGCGTGGCTCGTTGCGGAAGGCGATCAGGTCGCGTTGAACCAGCCGCTCGTGGAGGTGGAGACGGCGAAGGCGACGGTCGAGATCCCGTCGCCGTTCGCCGGGCGGGTGACCACGCTGCACGG
>CAZDXK010000217.1:0-3911 GCA_964509215.1 uncultured Actinomycetes bacterium
CACCGAGCAACCCGCCCGACGGGCAGCACGGCAGGTCGCCGTCGCGAGCCGTCACGCCGTCGCGGGCGGCCTCCGGAGCCTTCCCTTTGTCGAAGAGCAGCAGCCCTTCGAGGTGGTGCAGCTCCTTGTAATCGAACGGGTCGTACGGCTCGGCGATGTGGATCTGCTTGCGCGGCTCGGCGATCCCGGCCATGTCGTAGGCCATCCGCGCGGCGTTCTCCACGTACTCCGGGTAGGAGAGGTCGCGATTCGTCCAGTAGGTGGTGTCGAGGTTCCAGCCGACGCCGTCGACCCACACCGGCTTGTCCGTCAGGCGTCGCGCGACCTCTTCGCTCGCCATGACGATCGCGACGGCACCGTCGCTGATCGGCGAGACGTCGAGGCGCTGGACCGGCCACGCGAGGACCTCGCTCGCCAGGACATCGTCGATCGTGATGTCCGCCTGGCCGAGCAGCGCCGCCGGATGGTCGGCGGCGTTCCGCTTGTTCTTCACCGCCACGGCCGCGATGTCCCGCTTGTCCAGGCCGTACCGCTGCATGTAGCGGTTCATCTCGAGAGCGAAGATCCACAGCAGGTTGGGGCCCAACGGGCGCTCGATGATGTTGTCGAAGATCGTGAGGAACGCGCCCTGCGGGTGCGGCTGGCAGGACGACATCTTCTCCTCGGCGACGACGAGCGCGACGTCGGCCATGCCGGACGCCACCGTGTACCAGCCCTGGATCGGCGCGAACACGCCGGTGCCGCCGCCCACGTACGTGCGGATGTACGGCTTGCCGACCGCGCCGCATCCGTCGGCCAGGTAGTCGCCCTTGCGGTGCACGCCGTCGAACGCGTCGGGAGCCGTGCCGCTGCACACGATGTCCACGTCGGCGAGCGAGAGCTCGCACGACTGGAGCGCGGCACTCGCGGCTTGCCACGACAGCTCCTTGCCGGTCTCCTGCGCGCGGCGGACGAACTTGGTCATGCCGGCGCCGATCACCGCGACGCGACGGCCGGTCACGCGTGCTCCTCGTACTCGAACAGCGCGAGCACGTTGCCGTCGGGGTCGTTGAACTCCACGAAGCGTGGCCCGAGCCCCTCGCCGCCGCCCTCGTGCCCGATCACCACACCACGCGCGGCGAGCTTCGCCTTGGCGGCGTCGAGGTCGGCGACGGTGAACGCGAGCGTCCCTCCCGGGCGGACCGGGCCCGAGCCGGCGCCGTGCAGCCCGACCTGGATCGGCCCGGCGCCGAGCTGCGACCATTCCTCACCGGAGCGATAGCTCAGCTCGAGCTCCAGCACGTCGCGGTAGAACGCGACCGCCCGGTCCATGTCGCTCACGAAGAAGTAGACGAGATCCGCCTTTCCCACCATCTACCCGGCTCCCCGCAGCACCGCCGCCGCCGCCGAGGAACTCGGCACACCGCGCCACGACTGCGCGACGCCGATACGGCCGCCGCCGGCTCGGAGTTGCTCCACGCAGGCCAGGAACCTCGCGAGGCCGTTCGCCTCGTGCAGATGTCCTTCGCCCAGCGCGCCTCCGGATCGGTTCACCTGGGAGGGATCGAGTCCCTGGAGGCCGAGCGCGTCGAGGTGCTGCAGCTGCTTGTACGCGAACGTGTCGTCGACCTCCGCGAGGTCCACGTCGCCCGGTTCGACGTCCGCTTGGCGGTACGCCATCTCGCCCGCGCGCCGCGCCGCCACGGCCTCGCCCCAGTGCCGGCTCTCAAGGCTGGGCGCGTCCTGGCTCCAGCCGACGCCCTCGACCCAGACCGAGGCGTGGCGCCCTCGATCCTCAGCGGCCAGCACCGTCACCACGCAGCCGTCGGTGCTCCGCGCGGTCTGCTCGCTCGTCAGCGGGTCGAACAGCACGGTGGGGTCGGCGACGTCCGCCCACGCCGCGCGAGGATTCGTCGCTGCGTGCTCGCGGTTCCGGGTCGCGACGTCGGCGCATCCCTCCACGGTCCGGCCGCTCTCGTGCAGGTACCGGCGCATCTCCAACCCGGCGACGGCGAGCGCGGGAACGCCCAGTGGGCGATTGAGCACCGGATCGAGCGCGAAGCGCTCGATCCGGCCGTGCGAGACCACGTCCGACGCCTTCGAGTGCGCCTCGACCGCAACGGTCCTGGCGATCCCCGACCGGATGAGCATCACGGCCGTCGCGATCGCGAACAGCCCGTCGGACGCCACGGTTTGGACCGGCCGCTGGACGGCGCCGAGCTGATCCGGCACGTACTCGTCGAAGATGCTCGTGCCCTCTTCGAAATCCTCGGACGCGCACACGAACGAGTCGATCTCGCTGCGAGGGTCGATGCCGGCGTCCTCGTAGGCGGTTCTGGCGGCCTCGAACATCAGCTCCTTGTACGAGACCCCCGGGGTGGTGGGGGAGAAGCCGGACCAGCCGATCCCGACGACCCCGACTCGCGGCTCCATTCCCACGGTTATACCGTGTCGGCGTGCAGGACGTCGTCTGGTCCCCGTCGCCCGAGTACGTGGAGCGGGCGAACGTGACCCGGTTCATGCGCGCCCACGGGATCGCGACGTACGGCGAGCTCGTCGCGCGGTCCGTCGGCGACATCGCATGGTTCTGGGACGCCGTGGTCCGTGACCTGGGTATCTCGTTCCTGACGCCGTATGAGGCCGTGATCGACACGTCGCGAGGCGTGGAGTGGGCCACGTGGTTCACCGGTGGGAAGACGAATGTGGCCCACCAGTGCATCGACGTCTGGGCCGACCGAACCCCCGAAGCCGTCGCGGTCGTCTGGGAGGCCGAGGATGGCCAGGTTCGTCAGGTCACCTATCGGGAGCTGCGCGAGCTGACCGACCGGCTGGCGCACGGGCTACGTTCGCTCGGCGTGCGGCAGGGGGACGCCGTTGGCATCTTCATGCCGATGGCGATCGAGACGGTGGCCGCGCTCATGGCCTGCTCCAAGCTGGGCGCGATCTGGGTCCCGATCTTCAGCGGGTTCGGCGCTGAGGCCGTCGCGGCTCGCCTGTCCGACGCCGGAGCGAAGGTCCTGATCACGGCGGACGGCTCGCTTCGACATGGACACTTCCCCGGTCCGGACCGGCTGTGGGCGACGGTGGAGCGGCACGGCGTCACCACCTTGGGTGTCTCGCCGACGCTGATCCGGGCGCTGATCCCAAGTGGCACCGCACCCGTTCGCGCGCACGACCTCTCAAGCTTGAGGATCTTGGCGTCGACCGGCGAGCCGTGGAACCCCGAGCCCTACCGGTGGCTGATGGAGGAGGTCGGTGGGGGGCGGTGCCCGATCATCAACCTCTCGGGCGGCACCGAGGTCGGCGCGTGCTTCCTGTCGCCGTTGCCGATCACGGAGCTGAAGCTGAGCACCCTGCGAGGGCCCGCGCTGGGGATGGACGTCGACGTCTGGGGACCCGACGGGATGCCGGTCCCGCAAGGCGAGGTGGGGGAGCTCGTCTGCAAACAGCCGTGGCCCGCCATGACGCGCGGCGTCTGGGGCGACGACGAGCGCTACCTGAACACGTACTGGCGGCGATTCCCAGGGGTCTGGGTGCACGGCGACTGGGCGAGCATCGACGAGGACGGGTTCTGGTTCCTGCACGGGCGATCCGACGACACGCTGAGCGTCGCGGGCAAGCGGCTGGGCCCCGCCGAGGTCGAGAGCGCGCTCGCGTCGCATCCCGCCGTCGCCGAATCGGCGGCGGTCGGTGTGCCCCACGAGGTCAAGGGCGAGACGATCTGGTGCTTCGTCGTCGTGAAGCCCGGCGTGGAGCGGACCGACGCGCTCGCCTCGGAGCTCCGCTCGGTGGTGGCCGACCACCTCGGTAAGCCGTTCGCGCCCTCGAACGTGCTGTTCGTCGACGAGCTCCCGAAGACGCGGAGCGCCAAGATCGTCCGACGTGCGATCAGAGCGGCCGCTGAGGTTTCGTTCGCAGGCGGAGCGGACATA
>CAZDXK010000218.1:0-3900 GCA_964509215.1 uncultured Actinomycetes bacterium
TCGACGCCCTCGATCCCGAGACCACCGAGGTCGTCCCGATCGGGATCACGCGCGACGGGTCGTGGCTCCTCTTGCCCGGCCCGCCGGCGTTGCCCGCGGAAGCGGGCCGGATGACCGAGATCGTGGCGGCGGCGGGCGCCGCGGTCGAGCTCGATTTCGAGTCCGGTACAAGCGAGCTGGTCGCCGCCGACGGCTCGCGCCGGCCGGTCGACGTCGTGTTCCCTGTGCTCCACGGCCCTCGCGGGGAAGACGGTGCGGTGCAGGGGATGTTGGAGCTCGCCGGTGTTCCGTACGTCGGGGCGGGCGTGCTCGGATCCGCGGTCGGGATGGACAAGGCAGTGCAGAAGGTCCTGTTCGCAGCGGCGGGTCTCTCCGTCGTGCCGCACGAGATCGTGCGCGAGCCCGAATGGGAGGAAGATCCCGAAGGGGTCTCGGCGCGCGTCGCGGGGCTCGGTTTCCCGGTCTTCACGAAGCCCGCAACCCTGGGCTCCTCCGTGGGGATCGTGAAGGTCCACGGCCCGGAAGAGCTGGCGGCCGGTCTCGGCGAGGCGTTCCGCTACGCGCGGAAGGCGGTCGTGGAGAAGGGGCTCGAGGGCATCCGCGAGGTGGAGTGCGCGGTGTTGGGTAACGACGACCCCGTGGCATCCGTCGCGGGAGAGATCGTGCCGACCGGGCACGAGTTCTACGACTACGAAGCGAAGTACCTCGACGACCAGGGCGCGCAACTGCTGATCCCCGCCGACCTGGATCCTGACGTGATGGAGCAGGTGCAGCGGATGGCGGTCACGGCGTTCCGAGCGATAGAGTGCGCGGGCATGGCGCGGGTCGATCTCTTCCTCCGCGGCGACGAGGTCTGGGTCAACGAGATCAACACGATCCCGGGGTTCACGCACATCTCGATGTACCCGAAGTTGTGGGAGGCGTCGGGTCTCAGCTATCGCGAGCTGGTCGAGCGGCTGCTTGACCTGGCCGTGGAAAGACACCAAGCGGAGTCGACGAAGAGCACCGGCGTGCGCGAACTCGGAGGGACGTGACGCGGGGCGTCTCGTGTCGAGCGGAGTTAGAGATGGACGACCGGGCAGGTCAGGGTGCGCGTGATGCCATCCACGGACTGGATGCGGGCGACGACGAGCTTGCCCAGCTCGTCCACCGACGTCGCCTCGGCGCGAACGATCACGTCGTAGGGTCCCGTCACGTCCTCCGCCTCGGCGACCCCTGCGATCTCACGAACCTCTTGCGCCACCGCTGCGGCCTTGCCGACCTCGGTCTGGATGAGGATGTACGCGTGAACCACCTGGGATCCTCCTACGCTCATGGGAACGCCCATGCTAGCCCCCGCGCAGCGGCACCCGCAACGCGGGAGTGGCGGCCGTGACGGATCGAGCGCCGAAAAGGGCTCGTTCGCGGGTGTTCCGCGATCGCGAGGAGGCCGGGCGGGCGCTGGCCGAGGCGCTCCTCGGCCGCGTCGAACGGTCACGTGCGGTGATCCTGGCGATCCCCCGCGGCGGTGTCATCGTCGCGGCTCCCGTCGGCCGGGCGCTCGACGCTCCTCTGGACGTCGTGATCCCACACAAGCTGCGAGCGCCCGACAACCCCGAGCTCGCGATCGGTGCCATCGCTCCCGGCGTCAGGGTCCTCGACGAGCGGCTCATCCGCGTGCTTCAGGTTCCCGAGGCCTACATCGAGGAGGAGGTCGCGGCGCAAGAGGCCGAGATCGAACGCCGCACCCGGTTATACCGCGGGGAGCGCCCGCATCCGACGTTCGCGGATGCGACCGCGGTCGTGGTAGACGACGGCATCGCGACGGGCGCCACGGCGGTGGCTGCGTTGCGGTGGGCGCGTGCGCAAGGCCCAGCGCTCGTGGTGTTCGCGGCGCCGGTGGGCCCGCGGTCGGCTCCCCGGGCCCTCGAGCACGAGTGCGACGACGCCGTCGTCCTCGAGACACCGCCCTCGTTCCGGGCGGTGGGGGAGTGGTACGAGCGGTTCGACCAGGTCGCGGATCGGGAGGTGCTCGACGTGCTTCGTGGTGGACCATGAGGGTGGTCGAGATCGCGCTCACCGCACTCTTCGGTGCGCTGGGCATCCGCTCGCTCTGGCATTGGGCACGCAGACCGTTCGAAAGCCGCGACCCCCGCGACCATCTGTTCTTCGCGGTGTTCGTCACGGGCCGAGTCGGGTCTTGGCTGGCGCTCTCGGGACTCTTCGTGCTGTACGCGTTGACGAACACTCGGGGCCGCGCGTTCATCGATGATGTGCAGAGGTACGACTGGTACGTCATGGTGCTCGTGGTCCTGGCGGCGATGCAGCTCATCGGGGGGTACTACCTCGGCCGTCGTTCCGCGAGGTGACGCGGACGTTGCGAGGTTGCGACCTTCCTGTGGTGCCCGCAACCTCATGCGCGAACGGTGCTACAAGTAAGGCATGGGGATCTGCGATCGGCGTCGCTTCGGCATCGTGGGGCTCGTCGCCGCACTCGCCGTGGCCGCCATCGGGGTCGCGAGCGTCCGCGCCGATCCGGCGCCGGATCTTCCGCCCATCGGCGGTGACGAGCTCCTGGCCTCGTCGCTCGCCGCGCTCGCCCGGCCGTTCACGATCTCCGGCGACGTCGACTCGCGATTCGACCTGGGCATCCCACAGATCCCGGTCAGCGTGAGCGGCGGCGCCGGCGGGGGCGTGATGGGAGCGCTCTCGCTCGTCACCGGGGATCAGCGGTACAAGGTGTGGCGCTCTCCCGACGGCGTGCGCGTCGCGCATCTCCTGGCGTTCTCGGAACGCGATCTGGTGGTGAGCGCGAACGAGGCCTGGTTCTGGGACTCGTCGGACATGTCGGCGATACGCTTGGGTGGCCTCCCCGGCGAGAAGCTCTGGGAGGCGGCTCCTCCCGCAGCGGCCGTGCGGGATGCCGACTTCCTGGAGTTCGCACGACGAGCGCTCGACGCGCTCGCGCCGTACGCGGACGTCTCGGTCGACGGCACGTCGACGGTGGCCGGACGTCCCGCCTACGGGCTGGTCCTCAGGCCGACGTCGACGCTGACGTTGATCGGTCGCATCGCCGTCGCGATCGACTCCGAGACCCGGCTGCCGCTGCGGTTCCAGGTGTTCCCGCGCGGGAGCGATGCGGCCGCCGTCGAGGCCGGGTTCACGAGCGTGTCGTTCGATGCCATCGATCCATCGATGTTCTCGTTCACGCCGCCTCCGGGAACGACGGTGCGCCAGGCGGCGGATGTGATCGCAGAGGCGCGCGTGTCTGCGCACCGTGACGGAACGACGGCCTTGTCGGGTCCACGGACGTTCGGCCGGGGGTTCGACCTTCGCGTCGCCCTCAGGCTCGACTCGGCCCTTCCGGACGGAGCCGGTGCGCTGCTCCCGTACGCGGGGCCGCTGCTGTCGGCGATCACGGTCGAGCGGGACGGGCAGACGTGGTTACTGGTCGGACCGGTCAGCGTGGCGACGCTGGAGGAAGACGCCGCCTCGCTCCCGTGACGTTCGCCATCCGGACGACGGGGCTCACCAAGCGCTACGACGATGTGGCCGCGGTGGACGGACTGGACCTCGAGGTCGAACGCGGCGCGCTCTACGGGTTCCTCGGTCCGAACGGAGCCGGCAAGACCACCACCATCCGGATGGCCCTGGGGCTGATCCACGCCACGTCGGGCGCGGTCGAGGTCCTGGGCGAGCCGGTTTCGACCGATCGCGGTCCGCTGGCGCGGGTCGGAGCGCTCGTGGAGGAGCCTGCGTTCTACCGGTACCTCTCGGGACGACGCAACCTGGAGTACTTCGCGCGCGCCGGCGGCCGCGGCGAGGACACGCGCCGGCGACTGGCCCGCGTCGATGGATGCCTCGAACAGGTCGGGCTCACCGACGCCGCCCACAAGCGAGTGAAGGCGTACAGCCAGGGCA
>CAZDXK010000219.1:0-3890 GCA_964509215.1 uncultured Actinomycetes bacterium
TCCCCGTGATGGAGGACGTGGCCGAGGAAGCCAGGCGGCGAGGCGTCCAGTTGGTGGTTCTCCCGACGTCCCTGGCCGTCGAGGAGCTGGAACGGGCGCGGAAAGACACCAATGCCATCCTCCATGTGACGTGCTGACGTCAAGACGTGGAAGCCCAAGCAGCTCCGCAAGGAGCCCCGACCGTTTGCGCGGTGTACGACGGTGCTTGCGCCTTCGCCCGGTGGCGGGGCGCAGGACGAGGACTACGATGCCCGAGATGGCGTGCCCACGCTGCGGCTCGGAGTTGCCCGACGGAGCTCGGTTCTGTCCGGCGTGCGGCGCCGAGCTCGCAGCGACATCCGGACAGGAGGAGCGCAAGCTCGTCTCGATCCTGTTCGTCGACATGGTGGGATCGACCTCGCGCGCCGACGGCGCCGACCCGGAGGACGTCCGCGGTCGGAACCAGCTCTACTTCCAGGACGCGCGTGAACGGATCGAGCGCCACGGCGGTGTCGTCGAGAAGTACATCGGCGACGCCGTCATGGCTGTGTTCGGTGCGCCACTCACCCGCGCCGATGATGCGGAACGGGCCGTTCGTGCCGCCCTGTCGATCATCCGTGGGATCCGTGAGCTGAACGCCGCACACGTGGGGCTCGAGTTGGCGGCCCGGGCCTCGGTCTGCACCGGCGAGGCCGTCGTCGCAGTCGATGCCGCCCCTGGGGACTCCCTCGCGACAGGTGACGTCGTGAACACGGCCGCCCGTCTGGAATCGGCCGCGCCACCTGGGCGCGTGATCGTCGGGGCTGAGACGCACCGTCTCACCCGGCACGTCTTCGGGTTCGAGGCGCTACCGGCCGTCGATGCGAAAGGGAAGCGAGAACCGGTCGAGGCGTGGTTGGTCGGGGAGGCACTCCTCGCGCCTGGAAGCCGGCCTACGTCACGTACACCGCTCGTGGGACGGGACCGTGAGCTCGACCTCGTCCGCAGCATCTGGGATCGGTCGGTTGACGGGAGCCGCCCGCACCTGGTGACGGTCCTGGGCCCAGCCGGCATCGGCAAGACGAGGCTCGCTCGAGAGGTCTCCGAGGAGATCGAGGGACGCGGAGGCCGAGCCCTGTGGGGGCGGAGCCTCCCGTACGAGGAACAGACGCCGTACCGAGCCGCGGGCCAGATCGTGCGTCGCGTCACCGGGATCTATGAGAGCGATCCCGTTGAGGTCGCGCGCCGCAAGCTTGCGGCAACCGTCGAGTCGCTGTTCCCGGCCGCGGAAGCGGCTGATGCCACGCGCTTCCTGAGCCTGCTGCTCGGCCTGGGTCTGGACGAACCTCCCGACGAAGCGATCCACCTGCTCTTCACGGCGCGCATGTTCGTCGAGCACCTCGCTCAGCGCGAACCGCTCTTGCTCGTGTTCGAGGACGTGCACTGGGCCGACGATGCCCTTCTGGATCTGATCGACTACCTGGTGTCTCACGTGCGCGACGCGCGCGTGATGTTCCTGGCGCTTGCGCGGCCCGAGTTCCTGGATGCCCGACGGTCGTGGGGTGGGGGCATGATCGGGCAGACGACGCTCCCGCTCGAGCCGCTGAGGCGGGATGAGGCGAAGGTGGTCGCATCGGCGCTGCTTTCGGGGGCCGCGCCGTCCACGATCGATCACGTGGTGTCCGTTGCCGAGGGGAATCCGCTGTTCTTGGAGGAGCTGGTCGCGTCTGTCGCCGACGACCCGACCTCGGAGGAGCTGCCCACGACTGTGTGGGCGGCGATCGCGGCCCGCATCGACGCTCTGCCGCCACCCCCGCGGACGGTCCTGCTCTACGCGTCGGTGATCGGTCAATCGTTCTGGCGCGACGTGCTCGCCGGCATGGGGGAGCTCGAGGCCGTGGACGAGGCCCTCGAGGCTCTCGAGGCACGCGGCCTGATCCTCCGGCGACCGCAGAGCCAGGTCGAGGGCGACGTCGAGTTCGCGTTCAAGCATGTCCTGATCCGGGACGTTGCCTACGGGACGTTGCCGCGCGCATCCAGGCGGGAGCTCCACGCCGCGATCGCCTCATTCCTGGAGAAGGGATCGGTGGATCCTTCCGACCTGGGATGGCTGCTCGCGCACCACTGGCGCGAGGCCGGACAGCTCGACGTGGCGATGGAGTACCTGCTTGGGGCGGCCGAGCGAGCCCGGGACGCGCTCGCCGTCGAGGAGACCCACGACCTCTTCACGCGCGCGCTAGACCTCGCGACCAGCGACGACGACCGCCGTCGTATCCGACTTCGGCGCGGTCTCGCCCTCGCCGAGCTGGAGGAATACGCGCGGGCCGATGAGGAGCTGTCCGCGCTCCTGCCCGAGCTCGATGGGGTCGACGAGGTGGAGGCGCTCCTGGCTCGCAGCCGCTCGACACTTTGGACCGAGCAGACGTCGGAGACCCTGGCGCTCGCCGAGCGTGCCGTGGAGCTTGTGCGCACACGCGGGCCGGCCGAGCTCGATGGGATCGCGCTCGCTCGGCTGAGCCAGGCGTTCGGCATGCGCGGCGATGAGGGCGACCTGGAACGCGCCACGAAACTCGGCGATCGGGCGTTGGAGTCGTGGCCGGCCGACGCGCGGCTCTTGGAGCTCGCGGAGCACTACCACCTACACGCCGACGTCCATTACTGGACCGGTTCCTACGAGCGCGCGCTGGAGCTCTCGCGGGCAGCGGCGGCCACCGGTGGGCTGGAGCCGCACAGCGCCGAGTTCCTGCTCCGCGGCGCCGGGATGGAGGGCTTGATCCTGGCGGGGATGGGACGCTACGAGGAGTCATTGGCCGCGGCGGAGATGGCGATCGCGACGGCTCGCAGGCTCGGCCGCCGGGACAACGTCGTGCTGAACTACTCGACCGCCCCTCTCCGTGAGATCTTCGCCCTCGCCGAGGCACGGCAGCGTAGCGAGATGGTGGTCGATCGGCTGGGGCCGTCGGAGTTCAACATGCCGTGGATGAACGCGAGGGCGGACCTGATCGCCGCGGAGCTGCTCATGCACGATCTCGCAAGCGTCGAGCGGAAGTGGCCGAGCGCGTGGGAGGATGCTCAGGCGAGCGCTGCATGGGAGCGCTGGTTGATCACCGGCCGGCTGGCGGCGAACCGTGCCGAGCTCGAGCTCGAGCTCGGACGGACCGACGACGCGATCACGTGGAGCAGGCGCGCGCTGGACCTCGCCAGGCAAGCGAGCAGGCCGAAGTACGAGGTCAGCGCGCTCACGACACTCGGCGCCGCGCTCACTGCGCAAGGACACGTCCAGGAGGCGGCGGACGAGCTGCGCTCGGCCGTCGCTATCGCGGACCGCCTCGGTTCACCACTGCTTCGGTGGCGGAGCCGGGCCGTGCTCGCCACGGCGGAGCGAGGCGTTGCGGGCGCCGGCTCTTTGGCGGATGAGCACGTGGAGGAGGCAGCCGTGATCGTTCGATCCGTGGCTCAGGACCTTTCGACCGAGCACGCGGCGGCCTATCTGGCGGCACCCCCGGTAGCGGAGGTACTCGAATCTGCAAGTAGCCCGACCACGTAACGTGTGGGCATTCGGGGACGAGCGGGCCCCAGGCACGCCCGCGTTCGATGACCCGCCGACCGGACCAACAGCGAAGGAGGCTGGTCGCATGCTCGATCACATCTCGATCCGATGCGCCGACCTGCAAGCCAGCGCGGCGTTCTACGATGCCGTCCCCCAGGCTTGGCAGGCGTCGTCCTAAGAGGAAACGGCCGATGTTCGGGCGGACGTCGCGCCCACTACTCGACTCGGATGTCGCCCTGCATGCCGTAGGCGTAGTGGCCGGGGAGATGGCATCCGAAGACAAGCGTCTGAGGAGCCGACGGGAACGTCATGGTGGTCGCGATCGTCTCGCCGGCCGGAACCGAGACCTCTCCCGGCCGTGGCGTGTGGTGCGCCTCGGTGC
>CAZDXK010000220.1:0-3883 GCA_964509215.1 uncultured Actinomycetes bacterium
CCCTCCGGCAGCATGCCGACGCGCTTGGTGGTGACCCCGAACAGCCTCGAGTACTCGCGGACGCTGGGGAAGAACTCCAGACGTTGCCGCTCGCGCTGCACCCGGAGCACATACGTCACATCCAGCTTGGGCAAGACGCTTTCGATGTCGAACGAGACGTGCACGCCCCAGGCGGGAGCATCCGGCGGGATCAGCGTGGGCGGGCCGACCAGCGTGACGTCGGCCCCCATCTTCACCAATCCGAAGCTGAGGGAACGTGCGACACGTGAGTGCATGACGTCGCCCACGATCGCGACCCGCAGGCCCTCGATCCGGCCGAACCGCTCGCGCATCGTGTACATGTCAAGCAGCGCCTGCGTCGGATGCTCGTGCGTCCCGTCGCCCGCGTTCAGCACGTGGCCCCGGACCCACTTGGTCAGTTGATGCGGCGAGCCGCTCGATGAGTGGCGGATCACGATCGCGTCGGCCCCCATCGCTTGGAGCGTGAGCGCGGTGTCTTTCAGGCTCTCGCCCTTCGACACGCTGGACCCGCTCGTCGAGAAGTTGATCACGTCGGCCGAGAGGCGTTTCGCCGCCAGCTCGAACGAGATGCGCGTCCGCGTGGAGTTCTCGTAGAAGAGGTTGACGACCGTGCGTCCCCGGAGCGCCGGCACCTTCTTGATCACGCGCGTCCCCACCTCGCGGAACGACTCCGCGGTGTCGAGGATCCGAACGACGTCGTCCGCCGAGACGTCGTGCATCGACAACAAGTGTTCGTTCATCTCGCTTCCTCCACGATCACTGCGTCCTCCCCGTCGAGCTCCGACACGAACACACGGACGTCGTCGCCACGATGGGTCGGGACGTTCTTGCCGACGTAGTCCGCGCGGATCGGCAGCTCTCGGTGACCGCGATCCACGAGCACGGCCAGTTGGATCCGCTCGGGCCGTCCGAAGTCCATCAGCGCGTCCATCGCGGCTCGGATCGTGCGACCGGTGAAGAGCACGTCGTCCACGAGCACGACCGTCTTCCCGGTGATGTCGAACGGGATCCGCGTCTCGTGGACCTCGGGGGCCTCGGTCTTCAGCCCGATATCGTCGCGATAGAACGTGATGTCGAGCACGCCGACCGGGACGTCGGCACCCTCGATCTGGGCGATCTCATCCGCCAGACGCCGGGCCAGGTGATCGCCCCGATTCGCGATCCCCACGAGCGCCAGGCCTCCGGCCCCCTTGTCTCGTTCGACGATCTCGTGGGCGATACGCGTGAGCGCGCGGCGGACGTCGGCCGCGTCGAGCAGCTTCCCGCTCATGAAAACGCGCCCTCCCGCGTGCACGGAAGAGCGCTCCGGTTGTGCCCCATCTGTCGCTCCCTTCCCGGCCTCACAGGACCGGACTTAAAGGGTGTTCACTCGCCGCAGCATAGCGCCCGGGTCCGAGCGCGGCAAAGACCCGGTCCGAGCGCGGCAAAGACCCGATCAGAGACTCCTCGCTCGCATGTTCCGCCCGGCGCTGTGGGGCGTAGACTTGATAGGTAGCCTCCGGATCCGACTTGGAAGGTGGTTGACGAGATGGGACCTGAGTGGATCATCGTCGGCGTCATCGCGGTGGCGGTGCTGTTCGGAGCGAAGAAGCTGCCCGAGATGGCGCGCTCCGTGGGACGTGCGCAGGGCGAGTTCAAGAAGGGTCTGAAGGAGGGGCACGTGGAGGAAACACCGGAGTCCACGGAGCCGAAGACCGAGGCCTAGTCCGCTTCGGCTCTACCCAGCTCCCGGGCGATCCGCCCGAGGATCCCGTTCACGTAGCTGCGTGACTCGTCGGAAGACAGCTCCGTCGCCGCCTCGACCGCCTCGCTGATCGCGACCGACGTCGGGATGTCCGGCCGGTGCATCAGCTCGAACACCGCAACCCGCATGATGGTTCGATCGAGCGTAGCCATGCGGGCGACCGTCCAGCCCTCGGAGTGCTCCTCCAAGAGCGGATCGATCTCCGGGAGATGCTCACGGACCCCTTCGACGAGTTCGACGGCGAAGGGCGTCACGGTCCGACCGGCTTCGCGCCAATCGGCGAGCACCGCGTCAGGCGACGCGTCCGTGATGTCGGACTGATACAGGATGTCGAGCGCGGTTCGCCTGGCCTCGCGGCGGGTGGTCACGCCTTCACGCGCTCGATGTACTCACCCGTCCGCGTGTCGACCTTGATCCGCTCGCCCTCCTCCACGAAGAGAGGGACCTGGACGACGATGCCGGTCTCGAGCTTCGCCGGCTTGTAAGCGCCGGTCCGCGTGTCGCCCTTCACCCCGGGGTCCGTCTCGGTGATGGTGAGGATCATCGAGGCCGGCAGGTCGACGCCGATCGGCACGCCCTCGTGCACGGTCACCTGGGCCTGGCCTCCCTCGACGAGGTACCCTCCCGCGTCGCCCACGAGCGACCCGGGAACGTGGATCTGATCGTAGGTCTCGAGGTCCATGAACACGTAGTCGGAGCCCTCGCCGTAGAGGTACTGCATGTCCTTGCGCTCGACGATCGCCAAGCCGACCTTCACTCCGGCGTTGAACGTCTTCTCCGCGACGGCCCCCGTCTTCAGGTTGCGCAGCTTCGTCCGCACGAACGCGCCTCCCTTGCCCGGCTTCACGTGCTGGAACTCGATGATCTGGAAGAGCGTTCCGTCCAGCTCGAGCGTCATCCCGTTCTTCAACTCGTTCGTGGAAACGCTCACCGATGTCTCGCTCCTCGCCTACAGCTCGACCAGCTCGCGGATCGACGCCCCGATGACGCGACACCCGACCTCGCCGACCTCCACCATGTCCTCGATCCGGACGCCGCCGAGCCCGGGCACGTACACACCGGGCTCCACGGTCATGACCGCGCCCACCGGAAGCACGTCGGCGCCGCCACGGCGGAAGTTCGGCCCCTCGTGGATCTCCAGACCGACGCCATGTCCCAGCCCGTGCGTGAAGAACATGCCGTATCCGGCATCGTCGATGACGTCGCGGGCGACGGCATCGATCTCACCGCCGGTCACCCCCGCGTGGATGGCGTCGATCGCCGCCTGCTGCGCCTGCCGCACCACGTCGTGGATCTTCCGCAGCTCGGGCGGCGGGGAGCCGAACGCGATCGTGCGGGTCATGTCGGCGTGGTAGCCGCCGTAGAGCCCCGCGAAGTCCATCTTGATGACGTCGCCCTCTTCCAGCACCCGGTGCGTGGGCTGGTGGTGCGGCTCCGCCGCCTGCTCGCCGAACGCCACTATGGGCTCGAACGAGAGCCCGTCCGCGCCGGCGCGACGGAGCGCGTGCTGCAACTCCAGCGCGACCTGGCGCTCGGTCATCCCGACCGCCAGCCGTTCGAGGATGTCCTCGAACGCGCTGTCCGTGCAGGACTGGGCCTCGTTGAGCAGCTCGATCTCCTCCCCGTCCTTCACCCATCGGAGACGCTCAACGGGTTCGCCTGCGGCCACCAGCTCGACATCGGGCACCTTGTCCTGCAGCTTCCGCAGGCCGCTTACCGTAACGTCGTGCGCCTCGAACCCCAGGCGCCGGACCTCAAGCCTGACGCACACGTCGGCGAGCGGCTCGTCGAATCCGTCCAGGCACGTCACACGCTCGAGGTCGGACACCTCGTGGCGCGACTGCTCCGTGTAGCGGCCATCGGTGAAGAACAGGCTGAGCGCCGGCGACACGATCGCCTGGGCGTTCGAGCCGGTGAAGCCCGTCAGGTACCGGACGTTCGTCATCCGCGTGACGAGCATGGCGTCGACCGCCAGCTCCTCGATCGCGGGGATCAATGCGTCGCGCCTCAGTCGGTGATCCACGGCATCGCCTCCAGGGCCAGATGATAGCCACCGGCCCCGAGGCCGATGATGGACGCGCGGCAGACATCGGCCACGACCGACGTCCGGCGGAACTC
>CAZDXK010000221.1:0-3883 GCA_964509215.1 uncultured Actinomycetes bacterium
AGACATGGAATGAGCCACCCGGCCGCGTCGCGCGGGCTGCCCGCGCCGGAGCGCGTGGCCATTATTGCCCTCTAAGCGCGGCGACCTACGGCGTGCGAACACCTCCGAAGGGTGCGCCGCGTCGTGCGACGACGAGACCGGCGTCCCAACCGGGCGCTCGACCTCCGGTTGGCGGCTCGAGCAGGTCGGTGTCCACGCCAGCACGCACAAGCAGCCACGAGATCAGTGAGTTGGAGTTCCACATGTCGCCGGTGTGCAACTCGTCTCGGCCCCACACGGGGGTTGGGACGGACGGCACCAGATCGAGGACCCGCTGCGCGCGAGCGAGGTCGTTCGCGACGCGGACCGGGCTCGATACCGCCTCGCTCGCATCGGGGATGGAGCCTCCGCGCCATCGGCGGATCTCGTAGCGAAACAGTCGGAACCGTCCGGCCCAACTTGTCCCGACCGGACCCTCGGCGACGACGCCACGCTCTCGTCCCCGCTGGTCCCGGATCGGCGCGGACTCGATGACGAACCGACCGCCGGGGACGTCGACCTCCAGGGCGGAGTGGAAGAGAGCGCACCGCGGGCGATGCTCGATGAAAGCCTTGATCGCCTCGTAGACCTTCCCATTCAGACGGACCACGTGGCCGCCCGCGCCCAAAGGAATCCAGTAGAGGTCGACTGCTCCGGGCGAGGGCGTGGCTGTCATTCTCCGAACCGGTGATCGAGCGGCCGCCGGATGTGCCGTGCAAGGTTGCGTGTGTCATCGACATGCTGCTCGGTGACTCCGAACTGCAGCGCAATCTTCTTCGTCCTCAGGATCTGGCCGGACATGAGTATCTCGACGACTCGCTGATCGGGTGTGAATCCGAGCGGCAGGAAGGATCGATGCGTGTGGGGCTCCGCACGCCGCTCCCGGTTCGGGTTGAGCATGTACTTGCCCTCTTCGGTGTGCCGATGCGGCCCCACGAGCGGCAGGTCCGGGTCGTCCAAGTGCGCGCCGCCGCCCTCGTGGGCCTCGCACTCGGTCTTGTCGTAGGGGCGCTGGGTGTACGCCCGCCGGTGATTCGCAGCACCGCACGGGCAGGCTTGCCCTTTCTGATGCGCCATCCCTTTGTGATCGTGGTACGTGATCTCTGTCACCGGCGCGGTCTCGGGGCGGATCTGTGCAACGATGTGTTCCATCCCTGGCAACGGCACCGGATGCTTCTGCATGACGTATCCGCCGTGCTTCTCGCGGAACTCGCCCGGTCCGCAGACGTGTGGCAGGCCGGTGCCGCAGACGAGCCAATGAACGAATCCTGCGTTCTCCCGCAGTGCGGGGTCCGCTTCGAAGACGGCGTCGGTACCGGCGAACTCGAACCTGACGTAATCCCGTTCTCGAGCGACCTTGCGCTTGATGCCGCGATGTCCGAAGAAGCCTTGGGGCTCGAACTCCTTGTCGTCGATCACGCTGTCTCAGTCAGTAGCGCATCTAGAGCGGCGACCTTCTGCTCACGGTCTTCGGGGAACAGGTGCGTGTAGCGATCGGTCATCGTGGTGTGGGAGTGCCCCAGCTGCTCCTGGGCATCGCGCATCGTCCAGCCCGCCCGCGCCATGAGCGAGGCGGCTGTGTGTCTCAGGTCATGCACCGTCGGCACTGGGTCGATCCCAGCTCGCTTCGCGGCGGGCTGGAAGATCCGTTTGCGAAAGTTGTTCTGTCTCACCTGCCCGCCTTCGGGACCGGTAAACACGAACGACTCAGGGTCAAGCGGCGTGCCGTAGGCGGCAAGATGCGCCTTGAGGATCGCAGCCAGCCCAGCGCCGAACCGCACAGTCCGAGCCTTGCTCGTCTTCGTCGGACCAACGCTCTTCCGCCCACCAACCTCCGGGGAGTTCTCAACCACACGCACCGTCCGGGCGGTCAAGTCGAGGTTCTTGACCCGCAACGCCGATGCTTCACCGATCCGCAGACCGGTCCAAGCGAGGAAGGGCACTAGCGCTCGGTAGTTGTCCGGGGTCTCCGCTTCGATCCGTCGAACCTCGTCCTGGGTTAGGAAACGGGGTTCCCTAGGCTCGACCTTCTCGACTGCGACGCCGGAGACAGGGTTCTTGATGATGCGGTCCTCCTCGACGGCGACGGCGAACAGTCGGTGAAGCAGCTGCGAAACGGCCTTGATGGTGGCTGTGCCCTTGCCCGCTGCGCGGAGGTCAGCCAGCACCACCTTGATGTCCGCCATCGTGACCGCTTGTACCTGCTTGTCCCCCAGCGGCGGCAGGACGTACAACCTTCCGTGCGTCTCGTACAGGGCCCGAGTGCTCGGCCGGACAGCAGCCGTACTGAAGAAGTGCTTCCAGAATTCCTCGACGGTTACCCGCCCGGGTGCCGGATCGATCCGCACACTCTTGGATTTCTTAAGCCGAATGTCGCCCTGGAACGCTTGCGCCTCCTTGAGGGTGTGGAGATTCTTGGTGCGCTGCTTGCCCTCGGAGTCGAGGAAAACGACCTTGTACCGAACGCCTCTCGGTCCCTCGTTCCGGTAGACACCGGGGAACCGTGTTCGCTCCCATGTCTTGCCTGCCACAGCTCCTCCTTCCCGGCTCTGGAGTTACTCAGAACCGTTACTCAGTTCGCGCATCGGCACGACGGAGGAGGGACTTGAGGCGTGTGAGCAGCGGATTCTTGGTGGACCCACGGGGATTCGAACCCCGGACCTCTTGGCTGCCAGCCAAGCGCTCTACCAGCTGAGCTATGGGCCCTCGGGTGTCCGAGTCTACCCGGAGGACGCGGCGCCGGGCTCCTGCCAATCGAGCCTCGGAGCGTCGCGCCACAGGCGTTCCAGGTCGTAGTACTCACGCTCTTCTTCGCCGAAGACGTGGACCACGACGTCGATGTAGTCGAGCAGCCACCAACCGGCTTCGTCTTCGCCTTCACGACGGATCGGCTTCTCGCCAAGCTCTCGGATCGTGTCTTCGATCCCCTCGACCACGGTCTTCACCTGACGGCTCGACGACGCCGTGCAGATCACGAAGTAGTCGGTGATCACGATGAGCTCGTGGACGTCCAGGGCGATGATGTCGGTAGCCTGCTTCGCGGCGGCAGCCCGGGCGGCCCTGGCGGCGACCTCACGGCTCGGAGGCGCGCCGCGCATGGCGCTCCCCGTTGCGGTGCCTCCGCCTGCCGTCAAGCCGTGAAGTCCTTCCCCACGATGATCTGCACGTCGCCGATACCCGATGCTACCTGGGACACCGCGACGCGGCCCACTCCCAGCGCGGCCCGGATGCGTCTCGCGTCACCCAGGTGCTCCTCCCCCAACGCCACGATCTGCGTCAGGTCCTTGTCGAACGTCACCGCGTTCTGCGACAGGGTGATGCGGAACCCGCGGCCGATGATCATCCGGCCCACGGCTTCCCCCACGCCGGCCGTCCCGACCGCGTTCTGCACGATCACCGGCACCGGAGTCCGCTTCACGCCGAACCGCTCGGCCATCAGCTCGTCGAGCGCGGCGTACTTCGGCACACGGACGGTCGCGGCGGCCACCTGCACGGGGAGCGTCTCGATCCGGCCGCCCTTGGCGCCCACCAACGTCGCCTGCACACCTTCGACGTCGTCGGTATCGGTGAGATCGCCCGCGTCCAGCTCCGGAGGCGACGCGAGCAACCCCGCGAGCACGACCTCCCACCGCGTGAACGTGTTCTGGTTCTCCGCGCCGAGGAACGCCGCCACCTGCGCGCCGGTCATCCGCACCCCACCGGGTCCCATGACCTCGTCACCCAAAGTGACTGCTTCCGGCAGCTCGACCCGAAGCCCCTCGTTCCGGTCGACCACAGTGGCGAGATGCGCGAGATCGGTGACCGCGTAGTGCGCCGCCCACGCCCCCACTACGTTCGAGAGCGCGACCTGCACGCCGTCGCCAGG
>CAZDXK010000222.1:0-3866 GCA_964509215.1 uncultured Actinomycetes bacterium
AGAAGGTGAAGGCGGGCGACGTCATCGAGGTCGAGAAGATCGTCCACGACGGCGAAACGGTGACGTTCCATCCCATCCTGGTTGTGGACGACGACGGCAAGACCCACGTGGGCGCGGAGGCGGCCAAGGCCGTCGTCACGGCGAAACCCATGGGAGAGAAGAAGGGCGACAAGATCAAGATCTTCAAGTACCGGCCGAAGAGCGGGTACGCGAAGCGCGGCGGGCATCGCCAGATCCTCACTATGCTCGAGATCGAGGACGTGAAGTTCGGCGCGGCGCCCAAGCGGGCGGCCAAGGCGAAGGTCGAAGCCAAGGTCGAAGGCAAGGTCGAAGCCGATGCCGAGGACGCGTCTGCGGAGGCGGTCGAGGCCGCTGACCCGGCCGAGTAACGGCCAAGTGAACGACTGGTAGCCTGGGGGTCTCATGGCACACAAGAAGGGCGGCGGCTCGTCCCGGAACGGCCGCGATTCCAATTCGAAACGCCTCGGCGTGAAGGCGTTCGGCGGCGAGACGGTGCCCGCCGGCTCCATCATCGTCCGTCAGCGTGGGACTCGGATCCACCCCGGCGACGGGGTCGGGAAGGGCAGCGACGACACGTTGTTCGCCCTTCGCCCTGGCGTCGTGGAGTTCCACGATTCCCGCGGACGCAAGTTCGCGTCGGTACTGCCGGGCGAGTGACGACCTAGTCGGCGCGCATCCGCGTGCCGATCTCCACGACCCACTCTTGGATCACCTGCTTGTGGCCTGCGTTCGCGGTGGTCAGGTAGCCCAGGTTCCCTCGCATGTGGCGTCGTTTGGACGTTCGCCGGAACGCGCCGAATGCTCCCATGGGCCGGCCTCCGAGGCCGCCTTCGGGCAGGGCTGTCGAACCTGGCTCAGGGGGTCGCAGTGGCGGCGGCTGCGAGAAGTAGAAGGCGACGCGCCGCGATACGCCGTCGGCCATATGCACGATCATCAAAATGGGGGAGCCCTTCACGCGTTTGGGTTGCTGCATCGCCTGGATCGGGATCCGGTGTTCGATGCCCGAGCGCGCCTCGGTGAACACGACTGCCTCGGGATCCAGCACGAGCGTGCCGCGCACATCGTCCTCCACCCGTCCCCGGTCCAAGCGGACCATCCATACGGTCGTGGCTTCGGGCATGAGCACATCTTGCCCCGACGGCCGCCGAGCGACCACCTAAGCTGGTCGCGATGACCTTCGTCGACGAAGCGCTCGTCTACGTGAAAGCAGGCCGGGGTGGCAACGGCTCAGCCTCGATGCACAGCGAGCCCTACAAGCCCCACGGCGGGCCAGACGGTGGGAACGGCGGCGCGGGAGGCTCCGTCATCTTCGAGGTCTCTCGTGGCATCCACGATCTGTCGTGGATCGCCGATCATCCGCACCAGCGCGCACCCCACGGCGTTGCGGGCCGGAGCGCCAAGCGGGACGGAGCCACCGGCAAGGCCGTGATCGTCCCGGTCCCCGACGGGACGGTCGTCTTCGACGACGACGGCCTGATCGCCGACCTGGTGGGAGAGGGGTCCCGAGCGGTGGTCGCCCAGGGCGGCCGTGGCGGCCGCGGGAACGCGGCGCTCGCGAACGCTCGAAACCGCGTCCCGCGCACCTCCGAACCGGGAGAGGACGGCGAGGAGAAGCGGTTGCGCGTCGAGCTGCATACGGTGGCCGACGTGGGTCTGGTCGGGCTGCCCAACGCCGGGAAGTCCACGCTGCTTTCGCGCCTGTCCGCAGCCAAGCCCAAGATCGCGAACTACCCGTTCACGACGCTCACCCCGAACCTGGGCGTTGCGGGCGGGGACGGGGACCGGTTCGTGGTGGCCGACATCCCCGGGCTGGTGGAGGGCGCGCACGAGGGGCGGGGTTTGGGCCACCGGTTCCTCCGGCACATCATGCGGTGCCGGGCGCTCGTGATGGTGGTGGACCTGTCGTCCGAAGACCCGTCCGCCGATCTGGCCACGCTCCGTGGGGAGCTGTCCGCTTACGACCGCGAGCTGGGGATGCGCAGATCCATCGTGGTGGGTACCAAGGTAGACCTGGTCGACGATGCTCGCTCGAGAGCCGGCGCGCTCGGGGACGACGCGCTCGCCGTGTCGGCAGTCACGGGCGAAGGGCTCGAGGATCTGATGTCGCGCCTCGGTGCGATGTCGAAGGCGGCGGAGGAGGCCGAACCCGAGCCGACGCCGTTCGTGGTGCTGCGGCCGGGCCGCCCACGCTTCACCGTGGCTCGTGAAGGGCCCGGGTGGCGCGTGAAGGGACGCAACGTGGAGCGATGGGTCCTCGAAACCGATCTGGACGACGAGGTCTCGCTGGCCAAGCTCCAGGGGCGACTGGTCAAGGAGGGGATCGAGCGTCGCCTCGCCGAGCTAGGCGCGAACCCCGGCGACGAGGTCACGATCGGCGACCGCGTGTTCGAGTTCATCCCCGATGTGCCGGCGGAGGCTGAGGACGCGGCGGATGGACGCTGAGGCCCAACAGCTTGCGGCGGAGGAGGACGCGGCGTGGGTAGGGCTGCATGCGGCGTTCGAGGCGGTCCCATCCGATCGGTTCGAGGAGCCGCGGCTCACGCCCGAGGGCTGGTCGCCGAAGGACGCGATGTTCCATGTCGGCGCCTGGTGCGCTGAGGCCGCGAACCAACTCGAACGGATAAGGCTGGGCACGTACGTCCGCGGAGGGATCGACATCGAGACCATGAACCGTGAGTGGTTCGAGATCTCGAAGGGTCTCGACGTCCCCACCGTGAGGGCCGAGCTTCACGCGGCTCGCACGAGGATGCGCCAGGTGTGGTGCGAGCTCAGCGAGCAGGGAGAGACCGTCCCCAACGCGATCGAGTGGTTCGTGGAATCGGGTCATGTCCACTTCAACGAACATCGTCGGCAGCTCCTGACGTGGCTGGAGGGCAGCTGAGCGTCGGCTTGAGCCGATACGCAGAGGACCAGCCGTAGGATGGGCGGCGTGGGAACGCGTCTGGGGGTCATGGGCGGCACGTTCGACCCCATCCACTACGGCCACCTCGTGACCGCCGAGGAGGCCCTCGTGCAGTTCGGGCTGGATTCGGTGCTGTTCGTGCCTACCGGCCGGCCCTGGATGAAGGAGCACGAGGTCGTGTCCCCCGCGGAAGATCGATACCTGATGACCGTGATCGCCACGGCGAGTAACCCGCTGTTCCGCGTCTCGCGGATGGAGGTCGACCGCGACGGTCCGACCTACACGGTCGACACGCTTCGAGGCCTGAAGGAGCTCTACGGCCCGGAGGCCGACCTGTTCTTCATCACGGGGGCCGACGCGATCGTGGAGATCCTGGCGTGGAAGGACCAAGAGAAGGTGTTCGAGCTCGCCCACTTCATCGCGGCCACCCGTCCCGGATACGACCTTGGGGCGATGCAGTCACACGCGCCGGCCAGTCGGCCGGAGATCACGGTCATGAACATCCCCGCGCTCGCCATCTCGTCCACCGATATCCGAAGGAGGGTCGCCGCGGGCCTCCCGATCCGGTACTTGGTACCCGAAGGTGTGAAGAGCTACGTGGAGAAGGCGGGCATCTACCGGTGAGCTCCACCATGCCTCGGGCGCCGAAACCACGCGTCTCGAGGCTGCGCAGACGCGAGCGCGAGCACCGTCGCCGGTCGGTCGAGCTGATGGTCACGATCATCGTGGTCGCGTTGGGCCTGGCGTACGCGACGACCCAGATCGACGACCCGGCGAACGCCGGCGGCAGCGGCGGTAGCCCCAGCCCGTCGGCAGTTCGAACGCCCGTCCTGCTGGCGTTGTCCGTGACCGGCGCGCCCAAGCCGTTGTTGGCCGTCGTCGGCACTGCCGGGAACCCCCCCGCCGCCATGGGCGTGCCCCAGGGCTTGACCCTGGAGGTGCC
>CAZDXK010000223.1:0-3866 GCA_964509215.1 uncultured Actinomycetes bacterium
AGCGTTCCAGCAGGTCAGGGGCGATTCTTGTCGCCGCCAGGAACCCTGTGAACGAAGACCGACTCCGCTAGATTCCGCACGGATTCCGCGGGAACTCCGGCGGGGTGCTCGCATGCGCGTTCGGCGAGCGGTCTGGCTGGAAACGGCTGCAGGTGGCGGAACGAGAGCGTTAGGTGAAGCTCGCCCCTCCGACACCCTCTGAGCAGGCAAAACGTCGACACCCTCTCGCCAGGTTCCATTCGAGGGTCCGACCGTGTCACACTTCGTGTCACCCTCGAGCCCCAAAACGCGAGCGGGACTTTGGATTTCTTACCTAGCGGAACTTACCCAAGACGCCAGCCTTGCTCGAACCGCGAAGCGCAGTCGGTCCGCGAACTCAGCAACCGGGATCGGGCTTGTCGATCCGGGTCGGCGCTCCAACCGGGACGTCGAGAAACGTGATCCAGAGCTCCAGGGGCGTGGTGCCGGTGTTGCGGGCGATATGAACGTGTCCGGCTGGCTCGATGGCGGCCTTTCCGGCGGTGTAGGTCCTGCTTGAGCAGTCCATGGCTTGTTGAATTGTGAGCTCGCCCGACTTCACGATCACGATCGCGGGGCCGGGATGCGCGTGCCAGCCGCTGTGGCCGCCCACCTCTTGGGTTACCTGAACGATGGCCGCATCGCCGGGGCTCGAGCTGTCCTGCATCTTGATCTTGAAGTGACCTTCGACCGTTCCGCGAGCGATCGGGGCGGCGGTGAAACCAGAAGAAGGCGGCGTCGCGACGGCTGCCCCCGCAGTGACCACCACACCGAGGATCGCGAGCGCGAGCCTCTTGCGCACGCTCATGGCTTTCAGATTGAGATTGAGCTTCGGCTGTTTCATGGCTCCTCCTCCTGGCGCGAGGACTGCTCCCTCGCCCTCCATTCGGCGCGTGGCCGATGACAGAACTCACTGCAATAGGAGCTGCAGAGGCGCATTCCTCCTCTCTTCCTGAGCTAGTCATGATACATCCTCAATGGCTCGGCCCTGCGAGCCGCAACTGCCAGCTCGGCTCGTAGAGCCATTAGGCAGGGAATGCGAGCTGCAGGACCTCTTCCGGCATGAAGGCCATGGCGTGGGCGTCCAGCGCGTGGCGCTGAGGCTCCGTCCGACGGCGGGGCGGACTACCCTCCATGCTGCAGAGGCGCATCCGGGATGGAGCAGTCAGAAGGGTGGGCAATTCTCATCCGGATTGGCTACTCAATCCCAAGGGACGATGGCCTGACGCCCAGCCAACTCCTGTTGCCCCAGGCTTTCGGCTTCACACCTCGAACACGCACCTTGATCGTCTGGGTTTCCGCAGAAGCCATTGTCGCTCCGGGTGGTATCGGTTCCGCCTGGGACCAAAGAGCGGGCGAGGCTGCGCCCTGCTCTCGTGTGGAGGTGGTGGCCAAATCCCGACTCCGATGACCGCCATGGACGACCGTGAGGCCCAGGACTTGGTCGTTGGGGTTACGCAGTTGGCGCCCTGCGGAGTTTCAAAGGCGCGGCGTCACTTGGTTCTTACTCCCTCCGAGATTCCGCAAGGAGGTCGGTGGTTCGAAACCACCAGCGCCCACCGGCGAAGCCACATGCCCCGGCCCGGTCATAACCAAGGGGGTTGACGCCGGCATCGCATTATGGCTAGATGTGGCCATGAAGCGAGTAAAGATCGCGGAGCTGAAGGACCAACTGTCGAAGCACCTGCGGGCCGTTGAGGGTGGCGCGGAGGTCGAGGTCACCGACAGGGACCGACCCATCGCGCGGATCGTCCCGGTCGGCGAGGAGGATCGGAGGGTCGCGCTGATCCCGCCGAAGCGGCCTTTCGCTTCGGTCCGGAGCAAGCGTCACAGACCAGTCCGGTGGAGGGTCACCTCGACACAACTGCTTCTCGAGGAACGCCAGGGGCGTTGAACGTCTATGTGGACTCCTCAGTGCTGCTCCGCATCGTGCTGGGGGAGCCGCGGCGTCTTCGGACATGGGGACGGATCACCCAGGCTGTTTCGAGCGAACTCATCCGACTGGAGTGCCTTCGTACCCTGGACCGTGCTCGGCTGACGCTCGGGTTGGAGGACGAGGTGGTCGCGAAACGACGGGCGGCCGTTCTGGATGTCATCCAGGGGTTCAGCCTCGTCCCTGTGGCCGCCCCCATCCTCGAGCGCGCCGCCGAGCCTTTTCCAACGATGCTCGGTTCGCTCGATGCGATCCATCTAGCGAGCGCGCTACTCGTCCGGGCTCGATTCGAGGAACTTTCTGTTGCCACGCACGACGATGAGCTGGGGCTCGCTGCCCGAGCGGTTGGCTTCCGGGTCCAGGGCACTCGAGCCGGTACCTGACCCCGCATTCGATGCGCATCACAGGCGTCCGCACTGGTGAGGCTGCAACTGGCTACGACCGCATGCCTGGTGCCGAGGTCCAACGGTCCCGCAACGGTCCCGCGAAGGGACGCGAAACGACGAGCAACGTTGCGAAACGATGAGTACTCAAATCGCCTGGTCAAGAGCACTGTTACGCCGTTTCCCCAGGTAGCTGGATCGGCCCGATCCGCCTTTACAAGGCGGAGGTCGGTGGTTCGAAACCACCAGCGCCCACCAGACGCGGGCTCAACTGTGCCGCTCTCAAGAGGGACGCGCGCGCGCCGGGGCCCCTCGTTTCGGGACCCCGGCGCGGTTGGTGTTTGGGCGATAGCAGAGCCCGCTGAACGGGTCGTTAGCCCTGGTTTCCCTTGCGGGTGCAATCCCCGCTGTAGTCGAAGGTCGGGTCGCCGTCGGCGTTGAGCCCGGTACCCACCACGACCAGGTCGCACTCGTACCACCACGACGGGTGCGGTGCGTCTTGGCTCCGCCGAAAGTGGACTTCTCCCGTCTCCGCGCCGGTGGTGAGGTCGACGACGAAACGGAACTCATTGTCGTGGAGAACCACGGGATCGGATCCCGCGATCGTCCCGGAGAAGAACTGGGTCCCCGTGTTCACGAGGGTGTTCGTCGTGAAGTCGAACTCCGACGTCACGTGGTAGAGGACGTATCCCTCCATGTCACCCCACAACCTCACCGACTCGGTCGCCTGCTGGCGCATGCCGTTCGGGGTCGGCTCCTGCGAGTGCACGATCGCCGCGCTGAGGAGGTCGACGCCGCTCCCGGAAACCGGGATGCTCCGCTCCGCGCCACCCGCCGTCGGGGACGAGGCCACGATCGTCGCAGCGGTGAGTGCGGCCAGCGCCATCGAGATTGCTCCCTTCCTCTTCATGCTGCCTCCCTTTCTCGGGAACCGGGCCGATCCCGATCCGAGCTCAGGCTGGCAGGGGAGCGTCCCCGGGACATCCGTAGAGATACGGGAACCTGTGGAAGGGACTCAGGCCTGTCTCCTCCAGTACGCGGCAGCGAGCTCGCCCCGATTGCGAACGGCAAGCTTCCGGATTGCGCTGGCGACGTGGGTCTCGACCGTGCGGCGGGAGAGATGGAGTCGCTCGGCCACTTCCCTGTAGAGAAGGCCGGTGGCGGCCTCGGCTACGACCAGCCCCTCCGCGTCCGTCAGGCTGTCCCATCCGGTCGCCGGCCGGTCGCGGATCCGGCCCCGCTTGTGGATCCCGAGGGCGCGGAGAGCAGCGGCCCTTCGCCGCTGGAGCGCGACGGCGCCGCACCGTGTCCAGGCCTCCAGGGCATCTCCCTGCCACCGGATCGCGGCCTCCCGATCGCCTGCGTCGCTCGCGACGAGGCCCGCGATCTCCGCCATCTTGGCGAAGCCGTAGACGGGCGTGATCCGCGCCTCGTCGGCGACCGCGGCCGCGGCGGCGACGTTCCCCTCCAGGGCGGCGTCCAGGAGGGGCCGGACCATGCTGACCGGCGGCCCCGCGCTCTCCAGCGGACGG
>CAZDXK010000224.1:0-3846 GCA_964509215.1 uncultured Actinomycetes bacterium
TGGGGACCATGATGATCACGAGCGCGCCTGCCACCGGCAGCAGCGTCGTGACCGTGATGGCCGTCTCGTCCCACCCGCTCATCGAACCCCCACTCTCCTTGTCAGACCAGCTTCGCGAAGACGATCGCCAGCACCAGGACGCCCACGAACAGGAACGCCATGTACCGCTGGACGTTGCCGGATTGGATGTACTTCAAGAGGCCACCGGTGGCACCGGCCGTGCCGGCGACACCGTTGACGGCCCGATCGATCACGCCGCGGTCGAAGAGGTTCACGACCTGCCCCAGGCCGCGCGTGGCCAAGCCCGCGCCGTTCACGATGCCGTCGAGGACGTGCTGGTTGAACCAGTACACGGCCGCGGACAGCCCGTCGCGCACGGGGTAGATGATCCACTTCATGTAGGCATCGTCGATGTAGAACCGGTGCTCCAGCAGGTTCCACACCGGACCGAGCGCCCGGAGCGGGTCTCGTTCCCTCCGAGGCGCGTACAGCCTCCAGGCGAGCAGGATCCCGGCGAGCGCCGCGACCGTGCCGGCGAGCGCGATCGACGCCTTGAAATGGATCGCCTCCGGCTCCTCGAAGAAGACCCACTTGAAGAACGGCGCACCAACCTGCGGCGAACCGAGGAACCCGACGACGACCGTGGCGGCCGCCAGGAAGACGAGCGGCCCGGCCATACTGGGCGGCGACTCGCGCGGGTGGCCGTGTCCTTCGTAGGCGCCGAAGAACGTCAGCACCACCATGCGCGTCGTGTAGAACGCGGTCAGCGCCGCGGTGGCGAGCATGATCGCGAACAGCAGCTCGTGCCCCTGCGACGCCGAGACGAGGAGCTCGTCCTTCGACCAGAACCCCGAGAGCGGCGCGATGCCGGCGAGCGCGGCCGATCCGATCAGGAACGTCCAGAACGTGACCGGCATGGGTTTCCTCAAGCCCCCCATGTCGCTCATGTTGTTGGAGTGGACCGCGTGGATCACGGACCCCGCGCCCAGGAAGAGCAGCGCCTTGAAGAACGCGTGCGCGAACAGGTGGAAGAAGGAGGCGTTGCGTCCTGCCGGTCCGAGCGACATGGCGGCGACCATGTAGGCGAGCTGGGACAACGTGGAATACGCCAGTACCCGTTTGATGTCGTCCTGGACGAGCGCCATGAACGCGGAGCCGAGCATGGTGATCGCCCCGACGATGCCGATCACCTGCAACACCCACGCATCGGCGTTGATGAAGACCTCGTACATCCGGCCGACCAGGTAGACACCCGCCGCCACCATCGTGGCCGCGTGGATCAGCGCCGAGACGGGCGTGGGGCCCACCATGGCGTCGGGGAGCCACACGTGGAGCGGGAACTGCGCGGACTTGCCGATCGCGCCGCCGAGGAGCAACAGCGCCGCGGCCGCCACCAGGCCGCTCGAAAGCTCGTGGCTCTTCACCAGCTCGCCGACCTCGCTGATGTTCGACGTGGTGAACCCCGTGGCGAAGATCAACGCGAAGACGCCGAACATGAACGGCACGTCGCCGATCCGGGTGGTGATGAACGCCTTGATGGCGGCGTCCGAGTTCTCTTTCTCCTCGTACCAGTGGCCGATCAGGAGGTACGAGCAGACCCCCATGATCTCCCACCCGACCAACAGCTGGATCAGGTTCGGTGCGATGACCACGTTCAGCATGGCGGCCGTGAAGAGCGATAGGACGACGAAGAACCACGTGAACCGCGCATCGCCCTCCATGTAGCCCAACGAATAGACGTGCACGCAGAGCGAGACCGTGGTGACGACGACGAGCATGACCGCGGCCAGCCCATCGATGTACTGACCAGCCTCCACGTGGAAGGGACCGACGCTGAACCAGTTCACTTGGCTCGCGTACGTCCCTTCGCCCTGAACGAAGTGCCAAAGGATCAGGAGCGACATGACGAACGCCGCGCCCATCGCCACGATCCCGTAGACAGCTCCTTTGCCCGGCGTCCGCCTGCCGAAGAACAGCGTGAGAACGGCGGAGACGACCGGAAGCAGCACGACGATCCAGGAGGAGCGGATGATCCCCGAGGCCGCGGCGGTGGCTTCGGCTACCACTTCAGGAGGTTCACCTCGTCGATGTTGATCGATTCGCGGTTGCGGTAGAGCAGGATCACGATCGCGAGGCCGATCCCCACCTCGGCGGCCGCCACGGCGATCACGAACAGGGCGAACATCTGGCCGCCAACATCGTGCAGCTCGGATCCGAACGCGACCAGGTTCACGTTCACCGCGTTCAGCATCAGCTCGATGGCCATGAGCACCATGACGGCGTTCCGCCGCGCCAGAACACCGTAGACGCCGGCCGAGAACAACAGGGCCGCGAAGAACAGGACGAACGGCAACCGGATCACTTGGCCGCCTCGTCCTTGCGCGCCAGGACCACGGCGCCGATCAGGGCGGCGAGCAGGAGGAACGACACGGCCTCGAACGGCAGCACGTAGTCGCGGAACATCGACACACCGACGTCGGCGGTCGTGGTGCGGAACGTCGTCTGGGCCACGGAGTCCTGCACCTTGAACGCGTCCTGGATCAGGAACACGAGACCGAGGAAGACGCCGAACCCGACGACGCCGCCGATCCAGCGGTTCTGATTGTCGAGCATGTCACGTCCGATCGGGGCCTTCGTGAGCATGAGCCCGAACAGGAACAAGATCACGATGGCGCCTACGTAGATCAGGATCTGCACCCAGGCGAGGAACTCGGCGCCGAGCAGCAGGTACACCCCGCCGACAGAGAGCAGCGTGACCACCAGGTAGAGCGCCGCGTGGACGACGTTGCGCGCCAGGACCACGGAGATCGCGCTGACGCCGCCCACCACCGCGAGGACGACGAAGGCGTATTCCTGTGCCGACATCTACGACGCGTCCTCCGTCGGCTCCGGCAAGGGCTCGGCGCCCGCCTCGAGAGGCGGCGGCGGCAGGACCTTGTACGTCCACTCCTCCAGGCGCTCCTTCTCGTGGGTCATGAGGTCGATGTCGTACTCCGCGTACTCGAACTCCGGGCTCCAGAAGAGCGCGTCGAACGGGCACACCTCGACGCAGATCCCGCAGTACATGCACAGCGCATAGTCGATCGCGAACCGGTCGAGGATCTTGGCGGAGCGGGCGCGTCCGCCTCCGGCCGGGTCGTGTTGCTCCTTGTGGGCATCGATGTAGATGCACCAATCGGGGCACTCGCGGGAGCACTTGTAGCAGACCGTGCAGTTCGCCTGCTTGAGGGCGATGACGCCACGCGTGCGCGCCGGCAGGTCGGGCTTGACGTGCGGATAGGGCTGCGTGATCGCGGGATGCAGCATCGTCTTGAGGGTGACGCCCAGACCTTTCAGCAGGCCGAGGCCCATGCCGGATTCCGGCTGGTCCTTCTTCTCCGACACCTCCGACGCCACGGTCCCTCTCCCCCTATCTCGTCGCGACCTTGATGACCGCCACGACCATGATCATCACCAGCGACAGCGGGATGAGCACCAGCCATGAGAACCGCTGCAGCTGGTCCTCCCGCAACCTCGGATAGGTCGCACGGAGCCAGATGACGACGAACGATAGCGCGATGATCTTGCCGAACATCCATACGGGAGGCGGAAGCGGGACCCCCGGTAGCCCGAGGTAGCCGCCTAGGTACAGCGTGGCGGCGACGCCGGACAGCGCCACGATGCCGCCGTACTCCGCCAGCAGGAAGAACGCGAACTTCAAGCCCGTGTACTCGGTGTAGGCCCCGAAGATGATCTCCGAGTCCGCGACCGGCATGTCGAACGGCGGCCGCGTGAGCTCGGCGAGCGAGGCCACCACGAAGACCAGGAAGCCGACCAGCTGCCAGGGCCGCACGATGTTCCACATGC
>CAZDXK010000225.1:0-3821 GCA_964509215.1 uncultured Actinomycetes bacterium
CGTAGAGCGGCGTGCCGTGCTCGCGCGCGAGCGCCTCGGCGTCACGGCCGGCGAGGAACAGACGGCCGCCCCGGACGTCCAGTCCGGGGCGGGTCCACCACGTGCGTGCGGTTCCCTTCGCCTCCGGCATGGAGGCTCAGGGTACCGGTAGGCGATGCGTCAAGCCTCGACGGTCTCCGCCCGCGCCGATGGCGCCTCGGATGCAACGACCGGACCCGCGGCGAGGATCTCCCGCGAGGCGAGGAACGAGCCGACGAGCGCCACGACGCCTCCGGCGAAGGAGATCAGGAGGCCCTTGCCCGCGGCCGTCGTGAAGACCGACACCGGCGCGCCGACGGCATCGCTGATCCGGCCGAAGCCGAAGAGCGACATCACCAGTAGGAACGCCGAGCAGACGGCCATCAGCACGCCGGTGATCCGGCGGACCTTCGCGTCTTGAAGCAACAGGTACGCACCACCGAACGCGAACGCCCCGAACGCCGCGGCCATGGCCACGGTGCCGGTCCAGTCGGCGGTCCCGCTCAGCGAGATCGTCGCGGTGCCGTTGCCCAGCGGGTACGAGTACGAGAACCAGCCCACCATGACACCGAAGAACGCGATCACGCCGCCGACGGCTACGCCGACGCCCGCATATGAGATCTTGCCAGCCTTCATGGTCCCTCCTGGGGATCCGGGGGTATACGGGAGTTCTCGGCACGCGGGAGGCTCCAGCTTGAACCGGGCCAGAAACCGGCCTGGAACCAGCCCGTGAAACCGGCCCGAAGCCGGCTCGATCAGTGGTAGACGACGACCGGTGTCCCGATGGGGTCCCGATCGAACATCCACAGAGCCACCCAGTACGGGACCCGAACGCATCCGTGGCTGGCGGCGTACGTCGGGACCTCGGTCCACCCGTGGATGGCTCGCTCTCCGTCGAAGAAGCTCGGGTAGTAGAGGAGCTTCGGGCTGTACCCCGCGAGCTTCGACGTGATGCGGAACGACCCATCGCGTGTGGGGGTCGAGGGCTTCCCGGTCGAGACGTGGATGATGTCCTCGACCTCGCCGTCGCGGACGGTGGCGAGCACCTGACGCGTCTGATCGATCTCGATGTGGAAGCCCTTGGCATCGCTCCGCGGCAGGAAGAGCTTGGGCGAGCCGAGGGCGCGCCACGTGGCCGCATCGACGGTCTGGATCCGCGGCATCCTTTGCACCTTGCGGAAGGCCATCACGGCGTCGGCGGTGCGATAGTCGAAGACGTCGTCGACGCCGACCAGGTGGTAGTGCAGCTCGACGAGCCGGCGCTCCAGGAGGGCGACGTAGATACCGCGTGCGCCCGACGCGAGGTTTGGCATCGACGTGACGGACGGGACCGTCGCCGCGCGTCCGGGCAGCAGGTCGGGCGCGTCCAACAGCGCGCGCACCCGATAGCTGCCTGCCTGCGGCACGCGGAACGTCGTCTTGAAGCGCCCGCGCGCGTCCATCGCCGGGCGCTTGGTCCCCACGACCTCACCGCGGTGCTGGAGCTCCACCGTGACGGCCTCGCCCTGGCGGACGGGCTTGAACGTCCCACGGACCCTAACGTCGTCGAACAGCCGGACGGCGCCCGACGTGAGCGTCACGAGCGGCCGCACGCCCACCGACACGGGTGCGCTGTCCACGCCGAGGGCCGACGCGTGCGCGACCAGGTTCGCGTCCGGCCGGACGTCTGTCGAGAACGTGCCGTCAGTCCCCGTCGTCCCGGAAGCGAGCACGAGCCCGAGGGCGTCGAGGATGCTCACCTGCTGACCGGCGACCGGCGGATCCACCGAGACCACCAACGTTACGGTCCCGCGGAACGCCACGCTCTTCGCCGACGCCGTCAGGGTGAGTGCCGCGGGTCCTCGCGCCGAGGCGGCGGCCGGCAACGCGACCAGCATCGTGAAAGAGGCAAGCACGGCGGTGCCTCTGAGGCGAGCGGACATGTCGCAACATCGTACGAGACGCGTGTCGCATGAGGACCGGGGCGCGCTAGAAGAACGTGGCGACCGCGTCGACGACCCGGTCGTCCTCATCCAGGACCGGGATCGTCCGCCATTTGTCGAACGACGTACAGGGATGGCAGATGCCGAGCCCGACCCTGTCGCCCACCTCGAGCGCGAAGCCCGGCCGGACGCGCCCGTACGCGTGCTGATCGTTCAGGGACCGGATCTCGAGCCCGTCGCCCACGTCGACGGAAACGCCCGATCCGGTTCGGACCACGCGAGGGAACGGCAGGTCGATGTCGAACGAGACGTCGCGCTTGCCGAACCCGAGGATCGCGAGCTCGGGCTCCGGCCGCGAGAGCACATGGCTCCACAGCTCGATCGCCGGCTGGAACCCGCGCGCGCCGTCACGAGACGGGAGGGGGGACAACCGCTCGTAGATGCCCGCGTCGTGCGTCAGGTAGCACCCGGAGCGGAGCACGATCCGGACATCCGCGCCCGACGGCCACGGACCGCGGAGCCTGTCGACCACCAGATCGAAGAACGCGCTCCCGCCGGCGGACAGCAGGATCCGGTCCGTCGCCTCGAAGCTACCGGCGTCGATCATGGTCGATGTCAGCTCGCGCAGCCGGTCCAGGAAGCCCAGCACCAGCGCCACGCACTCAGGCGAGCGTTCCTGACAGAGCGTTCCCTCGTAGCCGGAGACGCCGGCGAGCTCCAGCGCGTCAGCGGACCGCACCCGCGAGGCGACGTGCACGGCCTCAGGGATCTTCCGGCATCCTGTTCGGCCGCCCTCGAACCCCAGCTCGACGAGCACCGGGAGCGGCCGTTCGACGCCCGCCGCGCGCAACCCCGCGTCGAGGATGTCGACCGTTCGGTCCGAGTCGACGTAGCAGAGGAGCTCGAACTCGGGATCCGCGAGCTGTGCCGCGACCCACGCGATCGCCACCGGATCGACGAGCTCGTTCGCGAGCAGCACGCGAGGCACGCCGGCCGCACGCATCACGCGCGCCTGATCGACCGTCGCGGCCGTGATGCCCCACGCCCCGGCCGCGAGCTGCCGGTCCCACAGTTGCGGAGCCATGGTGGTCTTGCCGTGCGGCGCGATGTCCACACCCCACGCGCGGCAGTACTCGGCCATCAACGAGAGGTTGTGCGCCAGCGCGCGTTCGCGGAGGACCATGATCGGTGTCGGAAGGTCGAGGAGCGTCCATCCCCTGCCGGCGACGTCGGTGAACGGCACCGGCTCCTCGACCGCCGGGAAGCCCTTCGTGCCCACGTCGATCCGGAGAGTCTCGATGCGACGAGGGTAGCAGTGGGTCCTGGTGGAGGTGAGGGGATTCGAACCCCTGACCTCTGCCGTGCGAGGGCAGCGCTCTACCGGGCTGAGCTACACCCCCAGGAAGTGGTCAGCCTAGCAAAGGGGTCCGACGAAACCGGCTACGCGCCGGCCATGTCGCCTGCGGCATGGACCACCACGTGGACCCTGTCGCCCTCACCCACCGAGCCGAGCCCGTTGAACGTCGGGCGCGCCCATCCGCTCACGCCGCCGACGACGTACCGGGGAACGGCGGTCACGGGTGTCTTGACCCGTGCCGGTTGCCTGGCGGCGCGTGCCGTCTCGTGGGGCTGCACCGCGGCCCGGTGCTTGATGGAGAGCAGGAGCCACGCGTACAGGACGAGCAGGCCACCGAAGACGCCGGTCAGCGCCCACACCGCGTGGAGCGGCGGGACGAGGCCGATCAAGAACGTCAGACCGATCGACTCGATCAGGAAGACGAGCACCTTGCGGCGCCGCTCGCGGAGTCTCGCCCGCCTGCGCTCCGCCACACCCACGAACCGTGCGCCTTTGCGGGGGGTGACGATCCACCGCCCCTCGCT
>CAZDXK010000226.1:0-3812 GCA_964509215.1 uncultured Actinomycetes bacterium
GAGGTCCACGTCGTCGACGACTACCTGCGCCGCCGGGCGCACGCCGAGGCCGGCACGGACTCGCTCACGCCGATCCTGCCCGGGCTGCCCGAACGCATCGCAGCGTGGAAAGACGTCTCCGGCAAGGAGATCGGCTACTCCGAGGGCGACCTATGCGACTGGGCGATCACCGAGCGCGTGTTCCGGGAGTTCGAGCCGGAGGCGGTCGTGCACTACGGCGAGATGCCCTCGGCTCCGTACTCGATGAAGGACCGCGAGCACGCCGTCTTCACGCAGACCAACAACGTGGTGAACACGCTCAACGTCCTGTTCGCGATCGAGGCGTTCGCTCCCGACGCGCACCTGGTGAAGCTCGGCACGATGGGCGAGTACGGGACGCCGAACATCGACATCGAGGAGGGCTTCATCACGATCGAGCACAAGGGTCGGTCCGACACGCTGCCGTTCCCCAAGGTGCCGGGCAGCTTCTATCACCTGTCGAAGGTGCACGACTCGCACAACATCCACTTCGCGTGTCGCATCCGTGGCCTGCGGGCGACCGACCTGAACCAGGGCGTGGTCTACGGCATCGAGACCGACGAGACCGCGCTCGACGAACGGCTCGCGACGCGGTTCGACTACGACGACGTCTTCGGCACCGCTCTCAATCGCTTCTGTGTACAGGCCGTGATCGGGCACCCGCTCACCGTGTACGGCAAGGGCGGGCAGACGCGCGGGTACCTGAACATCGTCGACACGTTGCAGTGCGTCGAGCTGGCGGTCGCCAACCCCGCTGCGGGCGGCGAGTTCCGCGTGTTCAATCAGTTCACCGAGCAGTTCTCGGTGCAGCAGCTCGCCGAGCTCGTCCAGAAGGCCGGCGCGGAAGTCGGTCTGGGGGTTGTGGTCGATCCGATCGAGAACCCTCGGGTCGAGTCGGAGGATCACTACTACCATGCCGCACACACGAAGCTGATGGACCTCGGGCTGGAGCCGCACCTGCTGTCCGAGACGCTGATCGAGTCGATGTTCTCCGCCATCGAACGCCACAAGGACCGCGTGATCGTCGATCACATCCTGCCGCGGGACCGTTGGCGCCCCGGCGTGGGCGCGCCCAGCGCGTAGCGGCCGATGCCGGCGCTCAGGATCCTCGGCGGCCTCGCCGCACTTTCGTTCTTCGCTTTCCAGATCCAGCGGTACCGCAAGCGACAGGTCAGCCGCCTGAACCTGATCATCACGTGCGCCCTGTGCATCGTCGTCGTGGCGCTCGCCATCTCGCCATCGTTCTTCAACCCGGTGTTCCGCACGTTCAACTTCCAGCCGCCGGACAGCCAGTCCGAGGCGGAGGCCCGAACGCGCCTGATCTTCGTCCTGGTCGTGGCCGTCGTGATCCTGTTCGCGCTGTACCTGCGGCTCCAGTCGTCCGCCGACACGAACGAACGGGCGATCCGGCTGCTCGTCGAGGCGCTGGGGCAGGAGCGGTTCGACTGGGAGCGAGCGGCGTCGCTACCGGAAGGTCCACGGCTGGTGACGGTGTCGCCCGCGTACAACGAGGCCGAGAACGTCGCGGCGGTGATCAAGGCGATCCCCGAGATGGTGGAGGGCTACCACGTGGTGCCGGTGGTCGTCTCCGACGGCTCCGATGACCGCACGGCAGCGGTCGCCCGGGAGGCGGGGGCGTTCGTGGCGGAGCTGCCGATCCGGCGGGGCGGCGGCCTCGCGCTCCGGGTGGGTTACGAGGTCGCGCTGAAGATGGGCGCCGACATCGTGGTCACGCTCGACGCGGACGGCCAGCACCTGCCCGAAGAGCTCGGCGTGATGATCGGCCCGATCGTCCGAGGCGAAGCCGACTACGTGAACGGCTCGCGCTTGCTCGGCTACTTCGAGAAGGAGAGCATGATCCGCCATCTGGGTGTGCATTTCTTCAGCCGGCTCGTGACGATCCTCACCGGCACACGCGTCACGGACATCTCGAGCGGATACCGGGCCGCGCGCGCGGACCTGCTCCGGCCGCTCGTCCTGGAGCAGGATCAGTTCTGGACGAGCGAGATCCTGATCGAGGCGCTCAGGCATCACGCCCGTATCGTGGAGGTGCCGATCACGATCCTCGCCCGCGCGGGCGGCAAGTCCAAGAAGCCGAAGTCGCTCAAGTACGGCTGGAACTTCTCGAAGGTCATCATCCAGACCTGGCTCCGCTAGACGGGACCAGCCTCGACGCCGCCTGGTTCTCGGGTCGCGTCTCGGCGAACGAGCGCGCCGACGACGGCCAGAGGCAGCGTGATGCCCAGCACGTAGACCACCTTGGCCCATCCCCGCTCGAACCCGGCGACCAGGCCGACCAACGCTGCAGCGAACGGGATCCAAGCGGCGAGTCGCCATGGACGCCAGGACGCACGGTCGCGTGTGGCGAGGGTGATGCCTGCGGTCGCGATCAGCGTCGCGAACGTCGAGAGGAGGACGCCGAACAAGTGCAGCGTGCCGTGCCAGCTGACCGCGGTTCCGGTCGCGTCCGTCGTGAATGAAAGGAATACGTCGCCCGCGGCGATCGCCAAGAAGCCGACCCAGGCAGCGTGGGTGCCCGGCACGATCCCGAGCGCCGGCCGGAGCGCGCGCAGTCCGAACACAAGGTAGGAGCCCGCGAGCCAGAGGAATGCGAAGGTCTGTGGGATGCCCCGCAAGCCGTCGAGCGCCATACTGCTCGGCCAGCTGGCCCACCCCTCGGCATGGATCACGTCGGACCGGAGTGCCGCCATGACGAAAGAAACAACCAGGAACGCGATCGGACCGACAATGCCCGTCGCGGCGGCGCGCCGGACGGTGGCGGAGCCACTTGCGTTCATCCGCGACGCAGCAGCATGTCGATTCAGCCGGTTGCGAGGGTCGCCGCGACGAGACCCGCGACACGCGCGTTGTCCTCGAGCAGGGCGAGGTTGGCTTCGAGGCTGCGGCCGCCCGTGAGGTCGGCGAGCGCAGCCAGCAGGAACGGCGTTCGTTCCTTGCCGTGTACGCCTTCTCGCTCGGCGCGAGCCTCCGCCTCGGTGGCCGCCGACGCCACCTCGACGGGGTCCATCGCGTACGCCTCGGGGATCGGGTTGCATAGAAGTACGGTGCCCGGCACCCGTAGGTCTGACACGGCGCGCGCGACGGCCGCCGCTTCCTCGGGTGAGTCCGCCCGGTGTTCCAGCTCGACGGGTGCTTCGCGCGCCAGGAAGAACGGGAGCCGGTCGACGCGGTAGCCGACGAGCGCCACGCCCAGCTCCTCGAGCTTCTCCGAGGTCGCGGTCGGATCGATGATCGACTTCGGTCCCGAGCACACGAGGAGACCCGGCGTGTGCGCGAGCTCCAGCAGATCCGCACTCACGTCGGGATCGTCGCCGGGATGCACACCGCCGATCCCGCCGGTCGCGCCCACCACGATGCCGGCCTTCGCGGCCGCCCAGATCGTAGCGCTCACCGTGGTGGCTCCCATCGCACCGGTCGCCACCGCGAGCGGGTAGTCGCGGCGCGCGACCTTCCATGCGACGCCGGGTTCGGTGAACCCGGCGAGCTGCTCGTCGCTCATCCCGACGGTCACCGTGCCATCCACGACACCGATCCACGCCGGCGCGGCGCCGGCGCCGCGGATCGCCGCGCTCATCCGTTCGATGCATTCCCGGTTCCGGGGAACGGGGAGCCCTTGGCCGATGACGCTCGTCTCCAAGGCGACGACGCCTCGACCCTCTGCCTGCGCCGCGAGCACCTCCTCGGCGATCGCGAAGGCGTCGGTCACCGCGAGGCCTCCTGCGGCCACGTGTCCGCGCTGGCGGCAACGAGGGCCCCGGCGTGGCACGCGCGCC
>CAZDXK010000227.1:0-3762 GCA_964509215.1 uncultured Actinomycetes bacterium
GGGCATCAGCGGCCAGGTCTACCTGTTCAAGAACAACACCGACTCGGCGGGAAACTCGTACGGCTGCCACGAGAACTACCTGGTGGCCCGCCACGGAGAGTTCGCGCGGATGGCGGATGTGCTGATTCCGTTCTTCGTGACGCGACAGATCTATTGCGGCGCAGGGAAGGTGTTGCATGGGCCTCGCGGCGCGCAGTTCTGCATCTCGCAGCGCGCCGAGCATATCTGGGAGGGTGTGTCGTCGGCGACCACGCGGTCTCGGCCCATCATCAACACACGTGACGAGCCGCACGCCGACGCCGAGCGCTTCCGGCGCCTCCACGTGATCGTCGGGGATTCGAACATGAGCGAATGGACGACGTTCATGAAGGTCGGGATCACAGACCTCGTGCTCCGCATGGTCGAAGCCAACACGGTGATGCGGGACCTGACCCTCGAGAACCCGATCCGGGCGATCCGCGAGATCAGCCACGACACGACCTGCACGCGCAACGTGAAGCTCGCGAACGGTCGGGAGCTGACCGCGATCGAGATGCAGACCGAGTACTACGAGAAGACGGCGCGATTCCTGGAGCGCCGGGGCGTCGACGAGGTCTCGAAGACCCTGCTCGAGGAATGGCGCTTGGCGCTGGAGGCGCTGAGCCAGGGCGACCCTGAACGATTGGGGCGCAAGGTGGATTGGGTGACCAAGCGGCTGATGATCGAACGCTACCAAGCCAAGCACGACCTACCGCTCGCCTCGCCTCGTGTTGCCTTGCTCGACCTGGCGTACCATGACGTGAACCGCAACCGTGGGCTGTACTACCTGCTGGAGAAGGCCGGTAGCGTCGAGCGGGTCTGCACGGACCGCGAGATCAACCGGGCGATGCGCGAGCCTCCACAGACGACGCGCGCCAAGCTCCGCGGCGACTTCATCCGCCAGGCCAAGGCGAAGCGTCGCGACTACACGGTCGACTGGGTGCATCTGAAGCTGAACGATCAAGCGCAGCGGACCGTTCTGTGCAAGGATCCGTTCCGCAGCGTAGACGAGCGCGTTGAACAACTCATCTCGCACATGTGATGCCGGGCGAGCAGCTGCTCAGCGGCCGGATCGTTCGGCGCTCCCAGGTCGTACGACGGAGCGTGCTCCTGGCGACGAGGAACAGGGTCAGGCGTCGTGGGTCGCACGCCATCGGCGGTTCCCGGCGGCCGTCCTCCCAGCCAGGACCCCGGCCGCCCCGGCTGCGAGGAAGTACGCCGGATCGTCGGCGACGCCGCGTCCCATCGAGCGGGGCTCGATACCGAGGGCGGCGAGCTCGTCGAGCGCCGGACGACCGTCCACCTCCACGAGCTGATGCCGCTCCTCGATCTTGGCGGCCCGTAACGCGTCCCACACGCTCCCGCGTTGGACGTCGTTCTCGAGCGCCGGCACGGGCACGTCCGTCTCTACCAGGCAAACGTCGCGCAGGATCGTGAGCGAATGGTGCGAGACGCCACGGTGTCGATCTCGTGTGTCGGCGAAGCTGATCCGCAGGGATGGGATGGGACGGCCTCCGAGCCCGGCGACCGCGTTCAGGGCGTTCCCGCTGCCGAGCGCGCTCACGCCCCACGTGGTATCGGTACCGAGGTTCCCCGGACCATCCGCGACGACGATGACCTCGGCGTCGAGGACCTCTTTCGCGGCGAGCATGCCCGTCCACACCGTGACGGCCTCGAGCTCTCCGCCGAACGCCTGCCCGCAGGTGATCCACCCCTCGATAAGCCCGGCGTCGCGGAGCTCGGATACCAGCCGTGAGAAGGCCCCCGGCAGCGCCGCCCCGTCGGTCATGACGTACACGACGCGAGCCTCGCCCGCGCGCTTTGCTCCAGCGGCGATCGGTCCGATCATCGAATGCAGGGGTGCGCAAACGACCGGCGTGCGCTGGAGGCCGTTCGAGCTCTCCAGCGCCTCCCGATAGCGCTCCTCGACGCTCGCGACCGCCGTCTGCAGTGGCGTGTACCGCGCCTTCATGATGCGGCCGGGGATCTCGTCGTCACCGACCTCGGCGCCCTCGACCGCGACGACGAAGTGCACGCCTCCGGTGCCCAACCCCAGCGAGACCGCGGTGGTGTTGAGGATCACCATGTCGCCGACCCTCACGGGACCGCAGAGCTCCGGATACGCGATGGCAGTCGCGCGGGTGCCGTCGACGTCGACCGCCAGCTCGTGCGAGCCCGGACGCGCGACGCCGAGCGCGATCACGATGCCGCGTCGCAGGCGGATCACGCAGGTCCCGGGTCGGAGAACAAGGCACCGCTATGATGCCGCACGATGGCGGGAGAGGACCGGATGGAGCCGCTCGAACGGCTGCTGAACCTGGTGGGCTTGCTGCTGGAGACCCGCACGCCGCTGACGTTCGAACAGATACGGGACACCCTGGAGCCGTATCGCCAGGAGAATGTGGACAGTGCCAAGCGCATGTTCGAGCGTGACAAGGACATCCTCCGCGACTACGGCGTTCCGCTGGGATTGGTCGACACGGACGCGTGGGGAACCGAGCAAGGCTACGTGATCCCTAAGGACGCCTACTACCTTCCGGAGATCTCGTTCACGCCGGAGGAGTTGGGCGCTCTGTTCGTTGCTGCGCAGGGTGTTCAGAACGACACGCCGGCGGAGGAAGCGGTGCGGAAACTCATGGTCGGGGCGGAGGGGGGCCTGCTGGCCGGCCTGGCGGGCGGACCGCTCGCCTCCGGATCCGACGCCCGGGGGCCACTGGTGATGGCCGTCGCCTCGGCGGCACAGGGGCATCGGCGTGTTCGGTTCGGGTATCGGACGTCGAAGGGCACGGTCTCGGATCGCGACATCGATGCCTACACCGCCCTCTTCCGAGCGGGCCATTGGTACCTGGTCGGCTTCGACCGCGAGAGGGGAGAAGCGCGGTCGTTCCGCCTGTCGCGGTTCATCACGGATCTCGCCGATGCCGGGGAGGGAAGCGAGCCGCCCGAGGGGTTCAGGGCGGCAGACTTGGTCACGGCCGGACCCTGGACGGCGGCAGGCGAGGAGCGCGCGACCATCGCTCTCTCGCCGGACATCGCGTGGTGGGCGACCAGCAGCTTGATCGGCGCCCAGCACGTCCGAACGCGCGACGACGGCTGGGTCGAGATCACGGTTCCGGTCGCCGACGAGCGCGAGTTGGCGCCGATCGTGATCCAGCTCGGTCCGGACGCTGTCGTGGAGGATCCACCGACGCTCCGCGATCATATCGTCGCGCGCCTGGAGGCCATCGTTGACCGAACGTAACCGGCGGCCACCTAAGACCGCCGAACGCCTCGGGCGCATGCTCGTGATCGTGCCGTACCTGGTGCAACACCCCGGGAGCGAGCTGTCCGAGGTGGCCACGCTCTTCGACGTGCCGGCCGACCAACTACGGCGCGACCTCGACCTGCTCTTCATGTCCGGCTTGCCGCCGTATGGTCCGGGCGATCTCATCGAGGTGGACGTCGACGAGGACGATCGCATCTGGATCGCCATGGCGGCGCACTTCGCGCGGCCCTTGCGGCTATCCCGGAGCGAGGCACTCGCGCTCTACCTCCGCGGGACCGAGCTGTTGGGCACGGCGGGTCTGCCCGACGCGCCGGCGCTCGCATCGGCGCTTGACAAGCTCCGCACGTCGCTCGGGCCGGAGACGCTCGGCGACGCCGAAGGGATCCAGATGGCCGATCCGGGAGCGCCGATCGAGGCGGTCGAACCGATCCGTGAGGCGGCCCGCGAACGCCGGCGCGTCCGCGTCGACTACTTCGCGC
>CAZDXK010000228.1:0-1648 GCA_964509215.1 uncultured Actinomycetes bacterium
CCGGGGATCGTCTCGGCCACGTTCGCGGTCGTGATGAACAGCACCTCCGACAGGTCGAGGTCGACGTCGAGGTAGTGATCGCGGAACGTGTGGTTCTGCGCCGGATCCAGCACCTCGAGCAGCGCGCTCGACGGATCGCCCCGCCAGTCGGCGCCGACCTTGTCGATCTCGTCCAGCATCATCACAGGGTTCTTCGTGCCGGCGTCCTTCAACGCGCGGACGATGCGTCCCGGAAGCGCGCCGACGTACGTGCGCCGGTGTCCACGGATCTCGGCCTCGTCGTGGATCCCGCCGAGCGAGACGCGCACGAACCTCCGGCCGAGGGCGCGCGCGACGCTCTCACCGAGCGACGTCTTGCCCACGCCCGGAGGGCCAACCAACGTGAGGATGGCGCCGGAGCCGCGGCCGGTCGCCTCTCCCAGCCCGCGTTCCTGACGGAGCTTACGGACAGCGAGGTACTCGAGGATCCGGTCCTTCACGTCCTGCAGACCCTCGTGGTCGGCGTCGAGCACGAGCCGCGCGTCGGCGATGTCCAGGTTGTCGTCGGTCCGGACGTTCCACGGGACCTCGATCATCCAGTCGAGGTACGTGCGGATCCAGCCCTGCTCGGGCGACTGCTCCGACGTCCGCTCCAGACGGCCCACCTCGCGCAGGGCCTCCTTCTCGACCTCCTCCGGCATGCCGGCATCCGCGATCTTGCGGCGGTACTCCTCGACGACGTTCTCCTCGCCGTCCTCGCCGAGCTCCTTGCGGATCGCGCTCATCTGCTCGCGCAGCAAGAACTCGCGCTGCCGCTTCTCCATGCCTTCGCTGACGTCGGTGCGGATCTTCTCCTTGAGCTCGAGGTCTGCGAGCACATCCCTAGACCAGCCGAGGACGATCTCCAGGCGCTGCTCGACATCGATCGCCTCGAGCACTTCGACCTTCTGCTCGAACGACAGGTCGGGCGAGTAGCCGCTGGTGTCCGCCATCGCCCCGGGGTCGGAGATCCCGCGCAGGAACTCCGCGACGCCCGGTACCCCACGGGCCTCGACGACGTTCTCGATGACGGCCCGGTACTCGCGAGCCAGTTGGACGGCGCGCTCGGTGGCAGGTGGGTCGATGACCGGTTCCACCTGCACCCAGGTGGCTCTGCCGGTCCCGGGGACACCCAGCCCGACGGCCGCGCGGTGCAGCCCTCGGATCACGAGCGCCTCGGTGCCGTTGCGAAGACGGCCGACGTCTTCGACCTGGGCCACCGTGCCGATGACGGCGTAGCGTTCACCGACGCGGGGGACGAGCAGCAGCTCGCCGCCGTCGGCAGCCTCCACGGCCGCCTGCGCCTCGTCGGACTCGATCGTGAGGGTCACCACCATGCCCGGCAGCACCACACCGGTCGTCAGCGGCAGCAAGGGGAGGACGTGCGTGTCGATCTCGGCCATCGTCATGTCTCCTTCGGTGGTTACACGGGCAAGAACGGTCGTCGCCCAGTCGCTATTCCCGAGTTGTAAGCATCATTACGAAGGGAGAAACGGGCGAGGGAGCCTGAAGGCTCACCTTCGACCGCGCACGCGAACTCGGTGAATTGGACACCTCGTCGCTCGGGCTGGGCGATGGAGACGTCATCATGTCACCGGAGGCAGCGTCGGCGAGGCTACGAGGGAGGCGG
>CAZDXK010000228.1:1748-3761 GCA_964509215.1 uncultured Actinomycetes bacterium
TCACTGGCGGTTGCGCGACGTCGATCCGACCGGGTACGTTTCGATCGTGAGCGACAGTAGATCTTCGATCGAGGGGCCTAGGCTTGCTGTCGACCAACCGTTGGGGCGCGCGGGGGTCGAGATATTCGCGGCCGTTCCGCTGTTCTCGAAGATGTCAAAGCGGCGACTCCGGTCGCTTTCCGACCGGGCTAAGGTCGTCAGCTATGGCCCGGACCGGATCGTGCTCGGGGAGGGGGTGCGCGGCGGCGGTTCGGTGTTCGTGCTCTTGGAGGGCACCGCCCGGGTGGTGGTCGGGGGTCGTACGATCCAACGCCTCGGCCGGGGTGACGTCTTCGGCGAACTCGCGCTCTTGGATGGTCGGCCGCGCTCGGCCAGCGTGGTCGCTGTGTCATCCATCGTGACGGCTCGACTGTCGCGAACCGCCTTCCTCGATCTCGTTCGGTCCGATCCGGACATCGCTTCCCACATCATGGAGATGCTCGCCACTCGCTTGCGCGACTGCCAGGGCAGCAGCGCGCTCTGAGCGGGCACCGCGGTGGCCCATGCTGAAGCTCTGCCGCGCATGCCCCCTTGCGCCGGCGAGAGACCGCGTTGAGGATACCCCCCGTGGAGATCCCCGATACCCAGTACGCCTGGAACGGCGACGCGGCCCTTGCCTACCAGATCCTCGGTGACGGCCCGATCGATCTCCTGTACATGAACGGCGACGCCTCGCACCTCGACCTGAACTGGGCCAGCCAGCGCTACGCCCGCTTCCTGCGTGGACTGGCGCAACGCACGCGTCTGATCGTGAGCGACCGAAGGGGCTCCGGGCTCTCGGAACGCTTTGAACCAGGACACATCCCGCCGATGGAGAGCACGACCGATGACGCGCTCGCGGTGCTCGACGCCGCGGGTTCGGAGCGAGCGGTCCTGTTCCTCACGGGTTGGTGGGGCCTCGTCGCCACGTTCCTCGCCGCCGCGCACCCGGAACGTGTTTCGGGCATCGTCTACCTCGAGTTCTCGCCGGCGCTCACAGCGACCGAGGAAACGCCTTGGGAACCAAGCGCTGAGGATTGGGAGCGGTCGATCACCGAAACGAAGGGGGCCTGGGGAACACGACGATGGCTCACGATCCACGACCCGGGTACCACGGACCCGCGGGAGCGGGAGTGGTTCTGGCGTTGGACGGGCGCGTCCTGCGCTCCAGGCGCGTACCAGGCGGAGAGTAGCTGGCTCGACACCGACGTGCGCAGCCTCCTGCCGTCGATCCAGGCTCCGACGCTCGTGTTGGCGAACCGGGCCAACGCCCAGGAGCGACATCTATCAACGAGTCGCTACGTCGCCGACCATATCGCCGGGGCCGAGCTGGCTGAGTACGAAGGAGGAGACTCCCTCCACTGGTACGACGGAGCCGACCAGATCGTGTCTGAGATAGGTCGCTTCCTCGCCAAGGTCGGCGACGAGGAGTCCTCGTTCGACCGAACGTTGGCGACGGTGCTCTTCACCGACATCGTCGACTCCACTTCGCAGTCGGCAGCGCTCGGCGATCGCAGATGGCGAGAGGTCCGCGAGCACCACGACCAGGTGGTGCGGAGTCAGATCGCCCGGTACCGCGGGCGCGAGATCAAGACGATGGGTGACGGCTTCCTCGCGACGTTCGACGGTCCGGCGCGTGGAGTGAAGGCTGCGACCGCGATCGCCGCGGGCGTGCGCCCGCTCGGGATCGAGATCCGAGCGGGTCTCCACACGGGCGAGGTTGAACTAGACGGCGATGACGTCGCAGGCCTCGCCGTCGCGATCGGGGCTCGCGTCGGCGCGAAGGCCGGTCCGTCGGAGGTGTTGGTCTCCCAGACGGTGAAGGATCTCGTCGCCGGCTCCGGCCTCGTCTTCGAAGATGCGGGCGAGCACGAGCTGAAGGGCGTGCCCGACCGCTGGCACCTCTACCGAGTAGTGAGCGAGGAAGCCTGAGTGATACCGCCTCCGACCAGGTGTTTTGGCGCTCTTCCAGCGAGTGACCTTCGCGCACGCGAA
>CAZDXK010000229.1:0-3741 GCA_964509215.1 uncultured Actinomycetes bacterium
GACGTCATCGTATTCGACTCGTCCGGGATCGCGACGCAGGACGTCGATGCCGCCCGCGTCGTGTGGGAGCTCGCCGAGCGCCAGGAGGTCGGAACGCTGGTGGACTTCGGGCTGGCGGGGGCACCTTAGGGATCCGGAGCACGCCCAAGGTGCTCGTCAGACGCACAACCGCCGGATCGTGTGAGCGAGGACGGCTGCCGCGATCTCACATTCGGCCAGCGGGACGAGATCCACGCCCGTGAGTCCGGCGCCTGCGAACCCGCGCTTCCCTGGTCCGAACATCGGGGTCGGGATGCCTTTCGCGCAGGCGTATCCGGCGTCGAACGCGTTGAGGCTCCAGAACGTCTCGCCCGGTCGCCCGGTCGCCCGTTCGATGCCCTCCAGGAGGGATGTCACGACGGGCGCATGCGGGTCGACCGCGGCCGGCAGCATGGACACGCCGGGTTCGACGACGACCACTGTGTCGGGGAGCTCCTTGATCAGATGCTCTCGGATCTCCGCCACGGCGTCCTCGGCGGATCCGCCCGGGAGGAGCCGCCGGTCGACCACGATCGTCGCTCGTTCGGGGATCGTGTGGGGGGCGACCGGGAAGCACGAGATCCCGTACGGCGTGATCGTGGCCGGCCCGAGGTCTGGGTGTGGATCGACGCTCGGGATGGAGCGGAGGGCTCGGATCACGTCGGCAGCTCCCTCGATCGGGTTCGTTCCGAGCCACGGCTGGCTGGAGTGAGAGGACGTGCCGGCCACCGTCACCTCGACGTCGACCCGGCCCCGATTGCCCAGCGACACGCGCAGGTCGGTGCCGAAGGCCACGATCCCCCACGCGGCGCGCACGCCCAGTTCGTCGAGCACCCGCCGCGAACCGGCGTGGCTGCTCATCCCCTCCGTGTTCACCACGAGCCACACCGGCCGGGCCAACTCCGCGGGGCGGGCGCGTACGGCTGCGAACGCCGATGCCATGGATCCCTTGTTCTGGGTGGCTCCTTGACCGACGGCGCACGGTCCGGGCACGAGACCGTACTCCGCCCCGTCGACGATGCGAGCGCCGTGTGGATCGTCCATGAGATTGGCGTGCTGGGACACGATGTAGGTCTGTACGAGAAGCCCGTCGTCGCTCTCGGGGCCGAAGCGCGCGGCCACGTCTCCCGACTCGTGGCGCCGGACCTCGTCCGGGCCGAGCGCCTCGACGATCGGCGCGATCGCCTCGTCGACGGCCCGCACGATCCGCGGGTCTCCGGGAAGGATCTGTGTCTGTCCGGCGGGTACCCCCGTGGATGTCCGTAGCAGCTCGAGCAGGAGTTCCCTCAACCATGGCTCGTGGGTCTCGGCAGCGTTCACGACGGCTGGATCCTCGGGAGCAGCTCTTCGATCCCGCGGGCGAGCTGCCCTCGCTGGTCGCTAGATGCGAACCGGATGATAGGCAGGTCCAGCCCTTCGTCCACATACGCTCCGATCCGCTCGGCCACCTCCGCCGGGCTGCCGTACGCCCCCCACGCGTCCAGCGTCTTCGGTTGGACGTCCATGGAGTAGTAGGAGTCCAGGAACCGCTTGGCGTTCGCTCGCGCGGCTTCGCGATCGTCCTCGAGGTTCACCATCAGGTGAGCTGCCGACGACATGCTCGAAGTATCCCGGCCCTCATCGCGCGCGGCATCGAGGATCTCTCGCCAGCGTTGGCCGAACTCCTTCGGCTCCACGACCGTCGAGAGCCACCCGTCGGCGAGCCGTGCCACGCGGCGGATCGCGCGATCGTACGACTCGGCCGAAAGCTTGGTCGGGTCGGGATTGCTCGCGATCCAGATCGGGCACGGATCCTGTGCCGGTTTCGGGAGGATGTCGATGTCTGAGAAGTTGAAGAAGCGGCCCTCGTGCGTCGTCGGCCCCGCCCAGAGCTTCCGTACGACCTCGATCCCCTCGACGAATCGCCCGATCCTTTCCTCGCTCGCGACCCCCATCGCCTCGAGCTCGGCCTCGGGGCGCACGCCACTGCGCGCGGTCGGGGCGCCGAGACAGACGGCTAACAACGACCGACCGGATGAGATGACATCGAGCGATGCCCACTGGACGGCGAACAGGATCGGGTTGCGGAGGGGGAAGGTGGCCATGCAGCAGACGCCCAGCTTCACGGATCGCGTGCGTGCCGCGATGGCCGACAGCGTCGCGATCGACTCGAGCCTCGGTTTCGCGATCAGCCCGTCGCCGACCCAGACGGAGCTGAACGCACCGGAGGACTCGGCGAGCTCGGGCAGTTCGAGCAGCTCGTCGACGGTCGTGGCCCCGAACAGCACACCGCGGTTCGGGAGGCTCAGGCCGATGCCTTGCCACATAGGTGCTCCTTTCACGCGGCCACGAGGACCACACCGACGACGGTAGCCAGCCCTCCTATCACGACCGGCGCGGTCACCCGCTCGATCCCACGGAGCAGGAGGGCCGAGAGGAAGAAGACGAAGAGTGGTTGCGACGCCACGATCGGGCTGACGAGGGATACGTTCCCCCGTTCGAGTGCGTGGAACTGGACCAGGATCGCGGTGGAGGCAAGTACCCCTCCGGCCACGAACCAACCCGCGCCCCGGCCTGTGGAGATCCGTTCCCGGACCGAGGGCAGGGCGATGGACACGGCGCCCCAGGCGAGGAACGCCGCGGACACCGCGACGAACGCCGCGAACGTCGGATGCGGGAGTAGGTCGATCCCTTCCTTGCGGATCAGATCGCTCGTTCCGTAGGCGAGTCCTGCCACGGCCGGGAGCACGACCGCTCGAGACACCGTCCGGCCGAAACGTCCGCCCGTCGGCCCCATCAGTTCGGAGGGTGCCTCTGCCAACCGGTCGGCAAGGGCGGTCCTTCTGGACAGGAGCAAGACGCCGAGCACGATCGTGACCGTACCCGCGAACCGCGTCCACGAGATCGACTCATCGAGGATCGCCGCCGCTCCGGCCACGGCGACGAGCGGGTAGACGCCCGCCTGGATCGGCACGGAGATGGATGGGCCCAGGCGGTCGACACCGGCGATCGCGGCGGCACGCCCGATCGCCGGTGCCACCAGCCCGCTCACCGCCAGCACGAGGATCGCCCAGCCTCCGATCTCCTCGGGAAGGTCGAGGATCGTGGCGCCCAACAGGACGACCCACATGGTCGCCAGCGAGATCAGGAGCCCCGCGACGACGCTCGTCGACTCCACGCCCCGTCTCGATGCGACGTGGCTGCCTGCGAAGCAGAAAGCGGAGATCCCCGCGAGGACGGTCGGCGACATGCATGCGAATCGTATGCAATCTAGGAGGGTCGTTTCAATCTGCGCAGCTCAGGGCCGGTATCAGGTCAGCGCCGCCTCGATGATCCGGTTGATCCCCACCCACTGCGAAGCCGCGACGGTTCGCGGTGCCGAGGCACCGAGGCCGCGCGCCCAGACGAGATCAAGCCCAAGCTCCTCGGCGGCCGCGTGATCGACACCAGCGGGCGGTGCGGACATATCCACGACGAGTGTCCCGGGTTGGAGCGTGGAGAGGAGGTCCCGATCGACCACCCGTTCGGGGACGGTGCTGAACACCATCTCCAGCGCCGGGAAGACCAGGGGGGCGTCGACGAATCGGTGCGCGATCGCCCCGTAGCCGTGTGCCTCCGCCCGTGCCTCGGCCTTCCGTGCGAACACATGCACCAGCGCACCAAGACCCAGCAGCGCCCGGGTGAGTGCCCGTGCCGTGCGACCGAACCCGAGCACGCCGATCGGCGACGCGTGGATCGTCACGG
>CAZDXK010000230.1:0-1273 GCA_964509215.1 uncultured Actinomycetes bacterium
GCATGTCGAACACCGAGAGCGTGACGATCGCGTTGTCCGTTCCCGCCGCGGGGTAGCGGACCGCGCGCGGCTTGGCCTCGGGGTCGACGGGACCCGCGATATGCCAGATGCGAACGGGCCGGTCGTCGACGCGCGCGGCGGCGATCCGCTGTCCGTCGGGCGACCACCAATAGCCCCGATCCCGGTCCATCTCCTCGGCGGCGATGAAGTCCGGCAGGCCCCACGAGACGTCGCGGTCGTCGTCGTTCGCGAGCTCGCGATCGTCGCCGGTGACGACCTCGAGCACGCGGAGTGCGCCGTCCGCGACGTATGCGATCCTGGTGCCCGTCGGATCGGGACGAGGGTCGAACGGCGGCCGGGCCGCCGGCTCGAGCTCCCGGGCTCCCCCCTGGACCAGGTCGGCCAGGAACAGCCGATCGCCCATGGCGAGCGCCGCCACCGTGAGCGCGCGATCGGCCGCGTAGGCGGTCACGCCGGTGAGCGTCTCGCGGAGCCGCTCGCGACGGTCACGCTCCTCGTCGGAGATGTGCTCCTCGTCCTCCATCTCTGGGCCGAAGACCAGCCGCTCTTTGGCGGCGACTACGTCGAAGGCCCAAAGGCTCCCCATCGGATCGTCGCCCGAGCGAGACCGCAGGAACGCCACCCGGGACCCGTCCTCGGCCACGGCGATCGACCTCGGACGGCCCAGCGAGAAGCGCCGCGTCCGGGCGTGCTGACGCGGGAACGTGTCGGCCGGGAACTGCTCGTCGGTCATCAGGCGTCTCCCCCTGGTCGGCGCAACGAGTTGGGTGTCACAGCGGTGGATGTCTGCGGCATGGTACGGGCAGAACGGCCGGGCCAGCCGCGGCGAGCCGGACGAGAGGGAGGCCGTGAGCACAGAACGCACCGACAGCGAGCTGCTTCTGGCATCCCGGGAGGACCCCGACTCGTTCACCGAGCTGTACCGGCGCCACGCGGAGGACATCTTGCGGTACTTCGCACGCCGCACGCTCCCCCGAGGCGGCCGCAGAGCTCACGGCCGAGACGTTCGCGCAGGTGTTCGCCTCGCGGCAGAGCTACACCGATACGGGGGTGAACGGCGTGGCGTGGCTCTACGGGGTGGCGCGACACCAGCTCGGACGGTTCTTCCGTGCCGGGCGGGTGGACTCCGCCGCGCGCCGGCGTCTGGGGATGCCGGAGCGCCCGCTGCCCGAGGACTACGAACGGATCGAAGACCTCGTCGACTTCGCTCCGATCAAGGACGCGCTCGTCGAGGCCCTGGAGACGCTGTCGA
>CAZDXK010000230.1:1373-3735 GCA_964509215.1 uncultured Actinomycetes bacterium
GCGCTGAAGCTCCATGTGATCGGCGGCCTGGGATACCCCGAGGTCGCGCGACGGCTCGCGTGCAGTGAGGACAACGCGCGCCAGCGCGTGAGCCGTGGCCTGCGGCGCCTGGCGATCGTGCTGCAAGAGTGCGGGCTCCGGCCCGCCGCGGAGGTGGAGACCCCATGAAGACGGACATCGAGTACCTGACGCTCGTGGAGAAGGACCTGCAGCAGGCGGCGACGCGCGAGAAGTGGATGCAGGCCGCACCACCCGTCCGTCATCGGTCGCTGTGGGGCGTCGGGTGGGGAACGTTCGCCGCCGCCTCGATCGCCCTCCTGGTGGTCGCGGGCCTCATCGGGTTGATCGCGACGAACGGAGGTCTCAGCGGTTCGGGGAACGATGAGCCCGCCAGCGCGCAGAGGGCCTTGGCGACACCGGCCGCCGGCGGTGACGGCCTTGACTACCAAACCACCGGAGCCATGGGCGCTACGGGGAGCGGCGGAGAGGAAGCGGCGGCTGACGATTCGTTCGGACTGATCGTTCCTGGGTCGGCCCCACAGGGTAGCGACGTCTCGAAGATCATCCGGGACGGGACGATGTCGATCCAGGTGGCGAAGGACGGCTTTTCCGACGGGTTCGCGGCCGTGACGCGTATCGCCCAGAACAACGGCGGGTTCGTGCTCTCCTCGCAGATCCGCGGTCAGCGCACCGGGACGCTCACGCTCCGCATCCCGGCCAAGCGGTTCGACGACGCGATGCTCGCGCTCCGCGACATCGGCGTCGTGCAGGCGCAATCCATCACCGGCAAGGACGTCACCGCGCAGTTCATCGACCTCCGCGCCCGCCTGCAGAACGCGATCGGTCAGCGCACCGCGCTCCGCAACCTGATGGCGCGCGCTACGACGATCCAGGAGACGATCACCGTGCAGAACCGCCTGAGTGGCGTGGAGCTGCTGGTCGAGCAGATCCAGGGCCAGCTCAACTTCATCGAGGACCAGGTGGCCGAGGCGACGGTTCGCGTGGAGATCCATGAAAAGGACGCGGCGCGGATCCCGGAGGCGGAGACCGTGGAGAACCCGAGCCTGGGTAGCGCGTGGGATCGTTCGGTCCAGGGCTTCTTGAACGTGGTGTCGGCCGTGATCATCGGGCTCGGCTACCTGGTCCCGCTCGGCGTCCTCGGGCTGGGCGTCTGGCTGCTCACGGTGGCCGTCCGCCGGCGTCGCGGAGCCAGCTGAGCGCCCGGTATCGTTCGGCGGCGACCGACGCGATCATGGCGTCGTCGTCCCCCGGGCCCTCGGTCGCACCGAACCATGCATCCGCCTCCATCCATGCCCGATCGAGGTCCTGGTCGTCCCGGAGCAGCCCCTCGGCGCGGAACCCGGAGACCGACCCGTAGCGCATGATCGCGTCGTCCAGCGCCGTCTGATCGAACTCGCGATCGTACGGAGGCATCTCGGCGACGTGCTGGAGCGCCCAGAGCAGCGCACCCAGCGATTCCTTGCGCCACATGGCATCCGCGGTCGCCTCGGCGGGCCACGAGCCGGACGGCGCCTCGAACAGATCCCGTTCGACGTCGGTCAAGGCTGGGTGCAGCCCTTCCCGGCCGAACCATCGCTCGGTCTCCCGGCGGGCCACCTCGCCCTGCCGGATGCGCAAGGGGTCTCCGTCGGTGTTCGCGATGACGTGCTCGATGTATCCCCGGCGAACGAGCGCGTAGAGGACGAGCGCGCGGTCGGCGACCTGGACGGCGGTCGGCCCCGCCTCGGCCATCACATCTCGCGGCGGCCTTCGAGGGCCTGGGAGAGCGTCACCTCGTCGGCGTACTCCAGGTCGCCCCCGACCGGCAGGCCGCTCGCCAGCCGGGTCACGCGGATCCCCGTCGGCTTCAGCAGCGCGGCGACGTACATCGCGGTCGCGTTCCCCTCGAGGTTCGGGTTCGTGGCGAGGATGACCTCGGTAACGTGGTCGCGTTCAACGCGATCGAGCAGCTCCTGAACGCGGAGATCCTCGGGGCCGATGCCGTCGAGCGGGCTGATCGCACCGCCCAGGATGTGATACCGCCCCTTGATCAGCGACGCCTTCTCGATCGTCGCGGCATCCTTGGGCTCCTCGACCACACAGAGGACGGTCGCGTCGCGCGAGGCGTCGCCGCAGACGCGGCAGAGGTCGCCCTCCGCGACGTTGCCGCATTCCCTGCAGAACGCGATGCGGTCCTTCGCCTGGACGATCGCGGCGGCGAGACGCTTCGCGTCCTCGGCCGGCGCCTTGACCAACCAGAACGCCAACCGCTGCGCGGACTTCGGTCCCACGCCGGGGAGCCGGGCGAGCTCGTCGATCAACTCCTGGATGGGGCCTTCGTACGCCACCGGCTAGTCCCCGG
>CAZDXK010000231.1:0-3704 GCA_964509215.1 uncultured Actinomycetes bacterium
TGATGCAGCGGGTCAGGCTCGTGAAGAGCCCCGACGAGATCGCGATCATCCAAGAGTCCTGCGCGATCGGGGACTCCGTCACCCGCCGGGCAATCGACGCCACGAAGGAAGGCCGGCGGGAGAACGAGATCGCCGGTGATGCGATGCAGACCCTCTACTACCTGGGCGGTGAGATGGCGCACGTCATCACGCCGTTCGTCGCGTCGGGCGAGCACATGTCGCCGCCGCACCGGATCTGCACCGACAAGATCGTGCGCAACGGGGATCTCTGCTTCATCGACATCGGTGCGATGTGGAACGGCTACTTCGCCGACATCGGACGGACCATCATCACCGGCACGCCGAACGAGATGCAGAAGCGCGTCTACACGTCCGTGTACGAAGGTCTGATGGCGGGGATCGAGACGATGCGGCCCGGGAACACGAACCAAGACACGTCGGACGCCATCATCGCGAAGGTCGCGGGACACGGCTTCGGCGACAACATGTTCAGCCTCTTCATCGGTCACGGGATCGGGATGGGAGCGAACGAGCCGCCCTACATCGGAGAGTCGCTTCCGGGCTCGACGGTCGTCGAGTATCGGCCCGGCATGGTCTTCGCCGTCGAACCGCTGGTCTGGGTCCCCGATGTCCGCGGAGGCGGAGGGGTGCGGATCGAGGACATGGTCCTGATCACCGACACGGAGCCGGAGGTTCTATCCCGCGTCGGCTACGAAGAGCGCCTTCTTTCGTGACCCGAACGTCGTTCCCCTGAGTCCGGAAAACGTGCCTCAAGCGCGGTGACGATCCAACGCTCCGAGGAACTCGTCGAGATCGGGCTCGACGTGGAAGCTGGGTTCGATCCGACCCTCGAGGGCGTCGATCGTCTTGTACCCGTTGCCGGTCACGTACGCGACCGTCTCCTCGTCGGGTGCGATGACGCCGCGCTCCACCAATCGCTTCAGCACGGCGATCGTCACGCCCCCGGCCGTCTCGGTGAACACGCCCTCGGTCTCGGCCAGGAGGCGGATCCCGTCAACGATCTCGTCTTCACTGCATGCGTCGATCTCTCCACCGGTCGTGCGCGCCACCTGGAGCGCGTAGAACCCGTCAGCAGGGGCGCCGATCGCGAGCGACCTCGCGATGGTGTCGGGCTTCACCGGCGTGACGTCGTCGGTGCCGTCGGCGAACGCACGAGCCACCGGCGAGCACCCCTCGGCCTGCGCGCCCGACACGCGGTACGGCTTCTCGTCAACAGCGCCGATGGCGATCAGCTCACTGAACGCGCGGTGGATCTTGGTCAGCAGCGCCCCGGAGGCGATCGGCACGACGACGTGGTCCGGAAGGCGCCACCCGAGCTGCTCCGCGGTCTCGAACCCCAGCGACTTGGAACCCTCCGCGTAGTACGGCCGCATATTCACGTTGACGAACGCCCACGGCAGCGCGTCGGCGACCTCGCTGCAGAGACGGTTCACCTCGTCGTAGTTGCCTCTCACGGCCACGACCTTGGCGCCGTATGCCTCGGTCGAAAGGATCTTCGCCCGCTCCAGATCGTCGGGCACGAAGACGTAGCAGTCCATACCCGCCTTCGCGGCGTGAGCCGCCGTGGCGTTCGCCAGATTGCCGGTGGAGGCGCACGAGACCGCCTCGAAGCCGAACACGCGCGCCATAGTGATCGCGATCGACACGACCCGGTCCTTGAAGGAGTTCGACGGGTTGACCGAATCGTCCTTGATCCAGAGCGTCTCCAGGCCCAGGCGCGCGGCCAGGTTATCGGCGCGACGCAGCGGGGTGAACCCGGCACCCAGGTCCACGCGTTCGATGCCGGGCCCACCGGGCAGGAGCGACTCGTACCGCCAGAGCGTGCGCGGGCCTGCCTCGGCCTGCTTCCGGAAGACCTCGCCGTCGATCGATTGCAGGTCGTAGGCCGGCTCGAGCGGTCCGAAGCATTCCTCACAGATCGTGAGCGGTTCGACGGAGTACTGCTGCCCGCACTCGCGGCATTGCAGGGCCTGGGGGGAAGTGATCTTCGAGGTCATCCGGGCGTCACCCTGTCACCGCCCCGTGATCGGCGGACCCGACGAGCTTCGCGTACTTGGCGAGCGCACCGCTCGTGTAGCGAGGCTCGGGCGCCTTCCACGCGGCGCGTCGCGCGGCCAGCGTGGCCTCGTCCACCTCGAGGTCGATCCGGCGCGCGTCGGCGTCGATCACGATCCGATCGCCGTCCTCGATGAGCCCGATGGGACCTCCGACGAACGCCTCGGGGGCGATGTGGCCGACGGAGTATCCCTTGGTCGCGCCGCTGAAGCGTCCGTCCGTGATCAACGCGACATCCTTGCCCAGCCCGGCGCCGGCGACGGCCGCCGTGACCGCGAGCATCTCGGGCATGCCGGGCGAGCCCTTCGGCCCTTCGTACCGGATCACGATCACGTCGCCGGCCGCGATCGCACCGGCCGTGAGGGCGGCGAACGCGTCGTGCTCCGAATCGAACGGTCGTGCGGTCCCCGTGAAGACCATGCCCTCCGCCCCGGCGATCTTCATCACCGAGCCGTCGGGCGCGATGGAGCCCCGGAGGATCGCCGTGCCTCCCGCGGGGTGGATCGGGTCCGTGACCGGGCGGACCACGGAGCCGTCTGGCGCCGCAGGCGCCAGCTCCTCCAAGTTGTCCGCGATCGTCTTGCCGGTGACCGTGATCGCGTCCCCGTGCAGCAGCCCCGCGTCGAGCAGCTCCTTCATCACGACGGGAACACCGCCGACGCGATCCAGGTCCTGCATCACGAACCTGCCCGCCGGCCGGACGTCGACCAGGTGGGGCACCCGACGCGAGATGCTGTCGAAGTCGTCGAGCTCGAGCGGCACGCGCGCCTCACTCGCGATCGCGAGCAGGTGGAGGACGGCGTTCGTCGAACCTGCGAGCGCCATCACCACGACGATCGCGTTCTCGAACGCCTGCTTCGTCAGGATGTCGCGGGGCCGCGGACCGTCGTTGGCCAGCAACCAGGCAACCTGCCGCCCGGACTCACGCGCCAACACTTCGCGCCGATAGTCGACCGCGGGCGGCGACGCCGCGCCGGGGAGCGACATGCCGAGCGCCTCGGCGGCGGCGGCCATGGTGTTGGCGGTGTACATCCCCGCGCACGAGCCGGTCGTCGGGCAGGCGGCCCGCTCTATCTGCAGCAGCTCGTCGTCGCTCATCGTCCCGTTGTTGTGGGCGCCGACGGCCTCGAACACGTCCTGGATGGTGATGTCGCGCCCCAGATACGTGCCGGCCAAGATCGTGCCGCCGTACAGGTAGACGGACGCCAGGTTCAGCCGCGCCATCGCCATCAGCATCGCCGGCTCGCTCTTGTCGCAGCCGGCGATCCCCACGAGCCCGTCGAAGCGCTCGGCGTGCATCATCAGCTCCACCGAGTCAGCGATCACCTCGCGGCTGATCAGCGACGCCTTCATGCCCTCGTGCCCCATCGCGATGCCGTCGGAGACCGCGATGGTCGTGAACTCGATCGGGACGGCGCCGCCCTGCCGCACGCCTTCCTTCGCGAGCGCGGCGAGCTTGTCCAGATGGTAGTTGCACGGCGTGACCTCGTTCCACGACGACGCCACGGCGATCTGCGACTTGCCGAAGTCCTCCTCGGAGAAACCCACGGCGCGCAACATGGCGCGAGCTGGGGCGCGTTGGGGTCCCTCGGTGACCTCCCAGCTGCGGGGGCGGTCGTCTGCCATGT
>CAZDXK010000232.1:0-3695 GCA_964509215.1 uncultured Actinomycetes bacterium
CGGGTTGGGCCTTGGTCCCGTCGGCATGCGCACAGATGTGCTGAACAGATGTGCACGCATCGCCGGAGTCTAGCACGCGGGAGCACCGGTGGAGAAGGCGGCTAGCCGGTCTCGCCGATTCCCAAGCGAAGTGCGGCCGCCGCCGCCTCGACTCTTCCCCGAACCCCGAGCTTCCCGAGGATACTGGAGACGTGGTGCCCAGCGGTCTTCTCCGTGATGAAGAGGGTGCCGGCTATCTCGCGGTTCGTCCGACCTATCACCAAGAGCTCGAGGACCTCGAATTCCCGACGCGAGAGACCCAGTTGCTCCGCCGGAGATGCCTCGCGCTCAATGGCTGCGGCAGCATCGCCGGACTCGAGATCGAGTCGGCCACGTCTGGCAAGAGCTCTCACGGCGACCACCAGGGGCATCGCACCCAGCTCGTTGGCGACATCTAGCGCATCGCGAAGCCGGTGCTCCGCGTCCCTTCGCGATCGACCGTCAGACAAAAGCGATTCGCTCGAACGCAATCGCGCGTAAGCGCGAACGTACGGCGCTCCCAACTGCTCGAACGCACTCGCGACCGTATCCCATCGATCCGAACTCGAGATTGCTTCCACGCGGTCGAATTCGCTGTGGGCAAGAAGCGAGAAGGCCAACCGCTTCGTCGGCCTGGTCGTGTCCGTGTCCTCAGTCGCAGACGCCATCGCACGCAACACCGCTGAGTCTCGCCGGAGATCCACAAGATCAGCCGAGGCACGTCGCAAGCGCGCGGCGGCGGCTCGCTCTGCATTCAGTCGAAGCCCTGTGGCCGCCAGCTGGGCAATGGCCAGCTCGTCGCGCGAGCCAACCAGGGTTCCCAGACCCTCCTCGATGGCGCCACGCGCACCCGTCAGATCCCCCTGGGCCTCGGCGAATTCGGCGGTGGCGAGGTAGAACGAGGTCGCCAGCCCACCGGCATGCAAGGCTTCCGGGCGAACCAGCAGGAGCTCGGCCTCCGCGCGCTCCGACTGGCCTCGAGCGAGTGCCAGACGGGCCAGCACGACGTGCGCTCCCGCCGACTCGGAGCTATCGCCGCCGGCAAGCTTCACGGCCACCTCCTCCGCCTCGGCCCATCGACCCAAGTCAAACAGCTCCGACGCCGCGACACTGCCCAACAAACCGCCCCAAACGCCTCGAACGCCGAGCCGCTCCGCAGTGGCGCGACCCTCACGGGCAACCTCGACCGACGCCTCAGGCCGACCGGCGCGGTCGAGCGCGGAGGCCGTACCGAAATAGACCGACAACAGGTCCACGATGCGGCTCGATCCGAGCCGCGACGGTGATGCCACGAGAGCTTCTAGACGCCGTGCCGCCTCAAGCTCTCTCATTCCATCGGCGACGCGGCCAAGCGCCGTCAGACACGCCCCGAGCGTCGCTCGGGCCTGGAACTCATCGATCGTGGAGCGAGCCTCCGCCGCAGTCTCGACCGCCCGCTCAGCGACAAGCGCACAAGTCTCGTGTTGCCCGAACATGAGCAGTGCACGTGCATAGCCGGCGAGCAGTCGCGCCCGGGTCTCCGTGGGCCCCTCCTCGGCCTCCTGGATCGCGAGCTGGTAGACGGAGAGACATCGAGCGGCGTCGCCAGCCTCAAGGAGGTATCGACCGAGACGCTCGCTGAGCAATGCGCGTTGATCGGTCGATGCAGCAGACTCGATCGATCGGTCGATGAGATCCACGGCTCGTTCAGGGCGGCCGGCGTAGCTTGCCGCTTGAGCCGCCCGAAGCAATACGTCTGGGGAGACTAGGTCCTCGTCGAGCGATCGAGGTCGGAAGCCGATCCCCGAGGCCTGGGCTCGCGGCTGAAGTTGGGGCGCGAGACCCAATGCGCGCTCATAGAGCTCGTGCGCCTCGGCGAAGGCATGGCGCTCCTCCGCCACGCCGGCTGCGGCAAGCAACGCAGGAAAAGCATCGTCCGCAGATCCTGCCTCGAACCAGTGTCTTGCCAGTGCGACCGCCAGGTCAGGAGACGGCGCCAGGTCGCGGGCAACGCCCGAAAGCGCCTCGGCGAGGGCCCGGTGGAGCTGCCGCCGCTCGGCGGGCATCAGCTCGGCATCCATGACTTCAAGCACGAGCGGGTGGCGAAATGTCCACATCTCTCCCTGCAGGTCTAGCAGGTTCGACCTACGCGCTTTCCTGATCGCATCGGCGGTAGCGTCGACCGGCATCTGCGCAGCAGCCTGAAGAAGATCGATCGGTCCGCGAAGCCCGTGCGCGCCCGCGAGCTGAAGAACATGGATGACCGGTGGGGGGAGGTCCCGGAGGCGCTCCCGGATCACCGACTGCAGCGTCGGCGGAAGATCGCGCCCACCGGCGGCCACGACGCGTGCTAGTTCCTCAGCGAAGTACGGATTGCCGCCGGAGCGTCCAACGACCAGATCGACGAGCCCCTCGTCAGCTTCAGCGCCGAGCATTCTGGCAGCGACAGACCGTGATTCGACGGCCGAAAGAGGCTGAAGTTCGATCACCGCGACGGCATCGCGCCGGGCAAGCTCGAGCATCAGCCGCCGCAACCAGGTGGTCGCCTCGAGGTCTTCGATGCGCGTCGTGGCCACCACGAGGACCCGGGCCGAAGTGACCGCATGGGCCAGATATGCCGTGAGCGCCCCGGACGAGGTATCCGCCCAATGGATGTCCTCGATCACGAGAACTCCTGGTGCCTCATCGGTTGCCAGATTCCGGCTCCAGCCCAGGACAGCCTCGAACAGGCGCAGCTGCCCGAGTTCGGCTGCAGGTTCGGCAGGGATGGCCTCGATCGCTGGATCGGCCTCAGGGACCAGGCGGCCGAGTTCACGGCGCTGATGGGCGGGCAGATGATCGAGGATGTGTTGCCCGTAGTCGTCGATGGAGCGACGCATGGCCTCGACGAATGGTGCGTACGGGACGGAGAGTCCCCCGCTCCCGACCCCTCCGATCGCCACCCGGGTCCCTAGGGTCGCGGCACTGTTCACAAACTCCCGCACCAACGTCGACTTTCCGATCCCCGTCTCGCCGGCAACGACGACGAGGCGACCAGCCCCCTCGTGGGCACTCCGGAATGACGACTCCAGCTGCTGCAGCTCCGCAGCTCTTCCGACGAATGCCGGGGGGCTCATCGAGGGGGAGTATGGGCCCGCCGGGGAGGTGGTATTCACGGGGTGCTGTCCGCTATCGCGTGACGGCTCGGCTCGTAGTCGTCGATCTCAGCTTCGGAGCGTCCTGCTCAGACGCAGCAGCAAGAGGCTGACACCAAATATCCAGACCACGTTCGCCGCGGTCATCACCTCGCGGGCCGCGTCCGCTGCTTCTCCGACGTCGAGGAGGACGAGCCCCATGGAGACCAACGTGGCGGGTGCGAGGGCGAGCCCGAAGAAACCGATCCAGGCCGAGATCATTCGGGACCGTATGATTGCCAGCGAGACTGCCCCGATCGCGATGATATGTAGTGGCACCGTTACAGCTTCGACAAACACACTCGTATCCCACATCGCGGACACGAGGCCCGCGTCTCCCGATTCGGCGATTCGGAATGCCGGCATCGCGCGCACCAAAATGGCAAACAGGAGCACGACTGCGCCTGCGATGGAGGCCCAGGACGCGGTCTTCGCTAACCCCGACACCTGCGGTGCAAACCGTTCAAGCGCTTGAGACAGGCCCACGAGCAGCACAGGTAGTGCGGCGACCGCGATCACGTTGAG
>CAZDXK010000233.1:0-3663 GCA_964509215.1 uncultured Actinomycetes bacterium
CCGACGCCAAGACGGTGATCTACGAAGGCTTCCAGGGAGCGCTCGAGGGCGGGGTGGATCGGGTCTCCGCGGGCATCCTGGTGGACGAGCAGTTCGGCGGCGAGATCGCGAAGCGGGCTGTGCAGGAGCATCTGGCGCTCGCCATGCCGGTCGAGAAGTCGGGACAGGACGAGTTCGACTTCGAGTACGGCGACGCGTTCACCGATCACATCCAACACTTCGAGCCAACGTTCAGCAAGGTCCTCGTCCGGTTCAACTCGGAGGGCGACGGCAGGTTGAACGCCCGACAGGCGGAGCGCTTGAAGCAGCTCTCCGAATGGCTTCACCATCACGAGCGCAAGTTCCTGTTCGAGCTGCTGGTCCCGGCCGAGCCCCAACAGCTCGAGTCCATCGATGGCGACCCGGCACGGTTCGACACCGAGCTCCGGCCGTACCTCATGCGTCTCGCCATCTCGCAGCTGCAGGAGTCCGGCATCGAACCCGACGTCTGGAAGATCGAGGGGCTTGACCGGCGTGAAGACTGCGAGGCCATCGTCGAGCAGTGCCGGATGGCCGGGCGCGACCACGTGGCGTGCGTCGTGCTCGGGCGCGGCGCCGACCCGGCGGCGGTCGATCATTGGCTGCGAACCGCGAGTGGGGTCCCCGGCTATCAGGGATTCGCGATCGGACGATCGATCTGGTGGAACCCGCTGAAGGCATTCGTCGACGGGACGCTGGCACGGGGGGCCGCCGCCCGCGAGATCGGCGCGAACTACGCCCGGTTCATCCAGGTGTACAAGGAACAAACGACCTGAAGGGAGGCAGGATGTCAGTCATCAAGACGATCGACCTGGTGGGGGTTTCGGAGACGTCGTGGCGCGACGCCGCGCAGCAGGCGTTGGCCGAGGCCGCGAAGACGATCCGCGGGATCGAGGGCATGGACATCATCGAGACGAGCGCGACGGTCGTCGACGGTGTGATCGCCGAGTACTACACGCACGTGACCATCCGCTTCCGCATCGAGCGGTAGACAGCGGGTCGTCCCGCGGGACCGAGTGATCGGCTCCGTCAGGCTTCGACGAGCAGGCCCCGCCGGCGACGGATCCGGCGCTCGACCGTGCCGAAGACGAAGTACTCGATCGCGACGCCGATGACCACGGTGACCGCGACGGTCGCGATCAGCATGGGCACGTCGTTCTGGGAGCGCTGCAGGAGCTGACCCAGCCCCGTGGCGCGGAGGCCGGCCGTGATCAACTCGCCCGCCGTGAGGGCCTTCCAAGCGAACCCCCACGCCTGCTGGAGACCGGCCACGTATCCGGGAAGCGCCGCCGGGAAGATCACCTCACGGTAGAGCTGCCAGCCGGCCGCGCCGAGGGTGCGCCCGGCCCGCTTGAGGAGCGGCGGCACATGCCCGAAGCTGGAGATCGTGGCGAGCGTCACCGACGGGAACGCGCCGACGATCGCCACGAACACCACCGCGCGCTCCGACAACCCGAACCAGACCACGGCGAGCGGCAGCCACGCGATGTACGGCGTGATCTGCAGCGCCACCACGAGCGGCCGGATCGATCGCCGCGCGAACCCGTTCAGCGCGAGACCGAAGCCGAGCGCCGTGCCGAGCATGATCGACACGACGAACGAGAACGCCAGCCGCAACATCGTCTTGGCCGCCGCCTCGGGGATAGTGCCGTTGGAGACGCCGCGGGTGAACGCGCTCCATACCTCGCTGGGTGACGGCACCGTGGTCGGGGAGACGAACGACGCCACGATCGTCCAGACGAGCAGGAGTCCGGCGACGCCGGCGAGCGGCGGGCCCAGCTCCCTCGCGAGCCGCTTCACGGCGAGCCTCCCTTGTTGACCTCGCGCATCAAGACCTCGTGGATCTCGGACACCACCCGGGACACGAGGGCGTCGTCGAGGTTCCGGGGGCGGGGAGCGTGGATCCGCACCTCCTCGAGGAGCTTCCCGGGCGCCGCGGTCATCACCAACACGCGATCGGCGAGGAGCGCCGCTTCCCGAACGTTGTGGGTGACGAAGAGGAAGGTCTTGCGTCCCTCACTCTCCACCCACACGCGCTGGACCTCGTTCTGGAGTAGCTCGCGCGCCTGAGCGTCCAGGGCACCGAACGGCTCGTCGCCCAGCAACACATCCGGATCGCACGACAGGGCTCGAGCGAGCGCGGCGCGTTGGCGCATGCCGGCGGAGAGCTCGTGCGGTTGGGCATGCGCGGAACCGGTCAGATGAACGTTCTCCAGCCACGACATCGCGCGCGATCGACGTTCGTCCGGGGGAACGCCCACGTGTTTCAGCGCGAACTCCACGTTGGCGACGACGGAGAGCCATGGGAAGAGCGCCGGCTCCTGGAACAGCACCGCGCGATCTGGGCCTGGACCGGGGATCGGTTCGCCGTCGAGGAGCGCCCGTCCTGATGTCGGCTCGTCCAAGCCGGCCAGGATGTTCAAGATCGTGGTCTTGCCGCAGCCGGACGGCCCCAGGAGGCACACGAACTCACCTTGGTGCACGTCGAACGTGACGTCGTCGACGACGGTGACGGTCTCCCCCGAAGTGGATCGACGGTTCTTCAACAGGCGGTCGACGGCGAGCTTGGGCAGCGGCCGTTGCCGTTCGCCTACCAACGTCATCATGCCTTCCGATGGATCGGCCATCAGCGCAACCGGAACTTCTCGGCCATCTCGATCTGTACGACCTTGCCGTCTTGGATCACCAGGACGACGGTTCCGTACTGGATCTTGCGGACGATGTCTGCGACCTTCGCGAGGACCAGACGTTCGTCGTCGGTGAGGTCTGCGAGACGTTGCTGGATTCCCGGATCGGGGACGTGCTCGTCGGCCACCTTCGGATACTAAGCGCCCGGCGTGCCCACCAGGAGACCCGAGAGCAGGAAGGTGACCGGCAGCAGGAACAAGGTACCCACGAAGAGCGCCAACCGCCGGTTGGAGGCGACGAGCCAGTCGTCCAGCCCGAGAACGGTTCGCTTCACCGGCGCGTAGAAGAACGCGAGGATCGCGAGTGAGACGATCGTCACGCCGATCGCCTCCGCGAGCACTATCTGCGACGCGATGGGGGTGTTCTGGAGCATGGCGACGACCAAGGTGTCCGCCAGCGTCGTGATGTTCGCACCCATGATGTAGGGGAGGGCCTCCTCGCGCTTCACGTAGCCCTTGGCAGCGAGCGGCACGAGGACCGTGAGCGCGACCGACACCGAGAGCGTCAGCAGGGCGACCAGGCATCCCAGGCCGAACATCGTCCATGGGTGCTTCAACCACCGCTCGTGCTTGGAGACGGTCGTTTCGCTGCTCACGTGCGGGAGCACCCGGTCGAGCAGGCTGAACGACACGAGGATGACGCCGAGTCCGACCAGGAACAGGGCCCATCCGGGAACCCTCGCGGAGACGAGGTCCACGATCGGCCCCCAGAGCCTGCCGAGCGTAGCCTCCATCTTTGCCGATGCATGCCAGTTCATGCCGTCGAGCAGGCCGCCCCGGATGATGGCATAGCCGATCAGCATCCCGGGCACGTAGACGACGGCCGTCATCGTGAGCGCCTGGATTCCGATCCCGATCGACTCCCCACGGGCGCGATCCTTGTTCCGCATGGCGTAAAGGAAGCCCGTGAGCAGCACGATGAACGAGGCGCCGAGCCGGCTCCCCGAGAGCATCGTGA
>CAZDXK010000234.1:0-3661 GCA_964509215.1 uncultured Actinomycetes bacterium
CTGATCACGTACCTCCCGAGCATCTACGCGGCGTTCTCCCGGCGCGAGCTCGGCGTGACCGCGCTCGAGGTCCGCGCGGGCTCGCCGCCGTCGGGCCCGACGTTGATCTGGCGCTTCTGGGCGCTGCAGCGCATGGAGCACCTGAACGGCGTGTGGGTGGAGTGGGAGCGCTGGTTCGTCGACGTCGAGGAGACCCACACGTCGCTGCCGGCCGTGGCCTTCTTCCGATCCCCGCAACCCGACCACCATTGGGTCACGGCCGCGGGCGCGGTGCTCGACGGCGCCGCGCTCGCGGTCTCGACGGTCGACATCGAACGCGACGTCCAGGCCGAGTTCTGCCTCCGCGCCGGGTACCTCTGCCTGCGGCGGATCGCGGACTTCTACAACTTCGCTCACGACCCCGATCCGGGGCCGGACGACCCGATCTCGGTCACGCGCTCGGAGTGGGAGGAGGCGGTCGCCTCCCTGGAAGACGCGGGCGTGCCGCTCAAAGCGGATAGAGACCAGGCGTGGCGCGACTTCGCCGGCTGGCGTGTCAACTATGACGCGGTGCTGCTCGCGCTGGCGAACCTGACGAGCGCGCCCCCCGCCCCGTGGTCATCGGATCGTTCGGGCGCCCGCCCCATGCGGCCACGGTTGTTCGGCGGCACCGTAGAGCTTCCGCGCATCGACCCTCGGTGAGCTGCTACGTCACCGTTCGTCAGGGGGTCGGATGTTTCGCGTCGTAGCGCGCGAACCCGGGCGCGAGCAGCCGGAGCACCCCCACGCCGACGATCGTGAGCAGGCCGCCCGACACCACACTCACCGGCACGCTCCAGATCGAGGCGACCCCCCGACTCCAGGTTGCCGAGCGACGGTCCGGTCGCCCATACGGCCATCCCGATCCCGTCGAGCCGGCCCCTCACCGAGTCCTCGACCGCCGCTTGCAGGGATGCGGGCTAGGTGGGATCGAGTGTTGGTCGTCAGAGGCCATGACCGGCGCCACGGTACCGAAAGAACCAGGCGGGCCCCGGAACAGCGAGGATCCCAGTCGCCCCTCTGGTGATGGCCTTGTTTTGTCCGACAGAACCTGCTAAGGTTCCCTCGGTGGAGCTGCGATGGGCGAGATCAGCCACCAAACATCGCGTCAGCCGAAGGCGCAGTCGACACGTCATCGAGCATGCGACGATGCGATTCCGTATCCCCGCGTTCGATGACGGCGATGATCGCCTGCTCTACCTGGGTGACGACACGGATGGTGTGGTGCTCGAGGTCATGGCGGTTGAACTGGAGACCGGCGAGTTGTTCGTATCCACTCGATGCCGATGCGACAGAGATACCGAGAACAGTACCGGGAGGTGCAGCGATGGCCAGATTGAAGACGAAGAGTGGCAGGGCCCTCAGCCGAGATCGGGTCGAGAAGCTCGCTGAAGAGGCTGAGCGCGGATTCGACCTTGGGAAGGCCACGCGCGAGCCCGCCAAAGGCGGGCGTCCGGCCTTGGAGAGCGGGGTGTCGCCCAGGATCAGCTACAGGGTCGGGGACACGCTGTATCGACGCACGCGGGCCAAAGCCAGAGCCGAAGGACGCACGGTAAGCGAGGTTGCTCGCGCCGCGCTCGAGGAATACATGCGGCACTGAGATCTCGTCTTGAGCACCGCCGAATCGGTTGCTTTGAGCTCTGTCAAGCGAATCTTCGCCATCCCGTGTTCTCCATGTACCAGGATGTGGGATAGACATCCCAGGATGTGGAACAAGGACTAGCGGATGAGGCGGGAGAGCCTCCGGTCCGCCAGGATCTTTCCGCCGGTCTGGCACGCCGGACAGTACGTGACCTCGTGCGACTCATAACTCACCCGACGCAGGTCCTCACCGCAGCGCGGGCAGGGCTCGCCGTACTTCCCGTGCACGACGAAATGATCGCCGAGCTTGGTGGGGAGCCCGCCGGTGCGCCCGCGCTCGGCCTCGAGCGCGTCGTCCATGACGGCGTGCGTCGCCTCGAGCAGCCGCTCGCGCTCGTCGGCATCGAGCTTCCCCAACACGGCGTAGGGTGACAGCCGCGCGCGGTGCAAGATGTCGTCGCTGTAGCCGCGACCGACACCGGACACGGTCCGCTGGTCACGGAGGATCGTGTGCACCCGCCGCGCGTCGTCGCTCTCGCGGACCCACGCGGCGAACTCGTCCGACAGCACGTCCGGCCCCAGCTTCGCGAGCGGCCCGTCGTCGCCGGGAGCGAGCACCCACCACCCGGCTTTGCGCTCCTTGCCGAACTCCTTGACGAGCACGCTGGGCCGATCGGTCGCACGGATCCGCAAGACGCAACCGCGAGGTTTGGTGGACTTGGGGGGCGACTCGACGTCGACGCGACCACCCTGCGAGAGGTGGAACAGCAACCGGAAGCCACCGTCCAGGTCGATCACCACGTACTTGCCTCGGTGACCCACCTGCTGGATGGTCCGGCCCAGGAGCTCGTCGGGACGAGGGGCGTACGTCTTCAGCGACGAGAACTGCAGCAGATCGAGCGCCTGGATCGTGGCGCCACGCAGGATCTCGTCGAGCCGCTCGGCCAGGGCCCGTACCTCCGGCATCTCCGGCACGCGCTCACGCCCCCGTCAGCTCGCGCGCCGCGTTCGCGACGATGTCGATGCACTCGTCGATCCGGTCGCGGTGCGTCCGGTGGCTGAGGACGCAGGCCCTGATCGTGTAGCGCCCGCGGATCGAGGTGCTCGACAGGTACACGCGAGGCGACGCGTTGATCCGCGCAAGGAATCGGCGGTTGGCGGCTTCGTCGCTCCCCGCCAGACGGAACGGCGTGACCGTGAGTTGCGGCTCCCATGGCAGCTCGATCTCCGGAACCTCCGAGAGCGCCGCGTGCAGGTGCCGGGTGAGGTCGAGCTTCTCGTCGAGCGCCTCGCGGAACGCGCCCACACCGTGGAGCTTCAGCGGCAGCCACACGCGGAAGCCGCGATGGTCCCTGGAGAGCTCGGGCGAGTACTCGTTCACGTTCGGGAGCTCGCCCTCCGGCGCGCGGTCCTGCAGGTAGGCCGCGCCCGCGTACATCGCGTCGTGCAGCGTGGTCCCGTCCCGCACGATGAGCGAGCCCGTGCCGTAGGGCAGGAACATCCCCTTGTGCGGGTCGAGCGTGATGGAGTCGGCTCGCTCTATCCCGCGGAACCGTTCACGTCCGCGCTCGGTCAGCTGGAAGAACCCCCCGTACGCCGCGTCCACGTGCATCCACAGCCCTTCGGCAGCGGCGACCTCCGCGACGTCATCCAGCGGGTCGATCGCGCCCGTGTTCGTCGTCCCGGCCGCCGGCACCACCAGGAACGGCCGGAGACCCGCCCGGCGATCCGCGAGGATCATCGCCCGCAGGGCTTCGGGGACCATCCGGAGCTCGGAGTCGGTCGGCACCACACGGAGGTTCCGCTCCGAGAAGCCGGCGATCGTCGCCGCCTTGGACACCGATGCATGCGCCTGATCGCTCACGTAGTACGTGCCGTCGCCGAAATCCACGCCGAGCTTCGTGTGCCGGGCCGTGACGACCGCGGAGAGCGTGGCGATCGACCCGCCGCTCGTGAGGATGCCGCGGGACTCCGGCGGGAACGCGAAAAGATCGCAGAGCCAGCGCACCACGTTCTCCTCGATCTGCTGCATGCCGGGCGCGACCTCCCAGAGGTTCGGGAA
>CAZDXK010000235.1:0-3650 GCA_964509215.1 uncultured Actinomycetes bacterium
CGGCTCCGGCCGCGGGCGCCGCGTCGACTGCAGGAACGGGAGGCTAGCGATGGCGAAAAAGGGCGAAGAGATCCTCCGCCAGCGCAAGGAGGCGAAGCAGAAGAAGATCCTGTTCGTCCTCGGCCCGATCTTCCTGCTGCTCATGATCTGGCAGGGACCGGGCTACGTGAAGATGCTGACGGGCGGGGGATCGGCGGAGCCGACCGCAGCGACCACGAGCACGCCGACGGCAACCGGTGCCACGCCCGATCCGGGCTCGGCTCCCCCGCCGTCCACGGCCGCGCCCGATCCGAGCGCCGTACCGGCTGCGCCCGGCGCCCTGGCACTCGCTGATTCCGATCGGCCGCTCGCTGCGGATACCGGACAGCTCATCTCCTTTGGACGCTTCCTGAGCAAGGATCCGTTCCAGCAGGGAGTCGCGCCTCCCCCGACCTCGGACGGGTCGACCTCCGGCACTGAGGGCGGCACCGGCAGCAGCGGGAGCGGTGGCTCGAGTGGTGGCGGCACCGCCGTTCCGCCACCGACCGGGACGGGCGGGGACGGAGATTCCGACGGCGGTGGGTCCTTCACGACCGCCTCGAGCGCCGACATCAGGGTCAACGGCACGACCGAATCGGTGACGAGGGATACGCCGTTTCCCACGAGCGACCCACTCTTCCAGCTCGTCTCGCTCACGAACACAACCGCGAAAATCGGCCTGGTGGCGGGCTCCTTCTCGAACGGCAAGAAGACCGTGACGCTCAAGCTCGGCAAGGTGCTGACCCTCGTGAGCGAGCCGGACGGCCTTCGGTACCGCCTGAAGCTGATCAGCATCGAGCTCTAGCAGGAAGGGCTTGGCGAAACGCTGTGCCGTCGGGCCAGTGACGTTCCACCAAGCCCTCCTATTAGAGAGAGGATCGGCGAAGGTTTACACCCGGTTCGCCCTGGCGGGCTTCCCGCTGGCGCGTGGTTAGATGCCGGTGGCTTCGTCGAACGACGAGGACACGCGGGCATAGACCGTGGTTGGGCTCGCCGAGCTCCGGACGATGACCGTGACCAGCTTCGTGTTTCGGCCGGCGACTCCGCCGGAGTTCGTGATCAGCTGCCAGCTCACGTACGTGTCGACCCGGTAGCTTCGCCCGTCGGCGCCGGTGGCCGTCTTCACGGGGTCGGCCGTCGTGCAGGTGCCCGAGCCGCAGGAGACGACGTGGGCACGCTGCTTCTGGGCGACGACTGCCCCTCCGGAATGCGAGGCCGCAACGGTTCCGTCGACGCCGCGTGTGACCGTGAAGACGGCGCCGCTCACGGCCGTCACATAGAGCACTTCGCTGTCGACCTTGACCCGGAACGGTGCCGTCGGAAAGCCGGTGGCGGACGCGACGGTCAGGGTCGTGGCGGTCGCGTCGATGCTCGAGCTGAGGGTCGAGGAGGGAGTCGTCTCGGCCTTGTACGCCGTGTCCGCCAGGTAGATCGAGTCCGCGGCGGCGACCTCGGCGTCGTCGAGGCCGATCACGGTGTACCTGAGGGCGCGGAACTTCTCCATCTCGGAGTCGGCGAGCGCGGCGGCCGTCGAGATCGTGGTGGCGCGGCGAATCGTCACCATGCCGGTCTGGAAGAGGGCGAACACCGCGAGGATGCCGATGGACAGGATGCTCATCGCGATCAGGAGCTCGATCATGCCGAAGCCCGCCTCGCTTGCAGGCAGCCGTCGGCGGATCCGCAGGATGAACGACATCTAGACGCGTATCGGCAGTCGCACGCTTCCCCTCAAGGCGCCGAGGGGGGATGCCGATTCCATCTCTTGGATGGCTTCCTTCGCCTACAACGCGATCAACGCCTCGGGCCTCGAGCTCCAGGGTGAGATCCACGCGCCCGACGTGAGCGCCGCCCGCGAGGCCCTGCGGGTCCGCGGGATGCTCGCGCTCAACCTGAAGCAGCAGGCCTCGACATCCGACGGCATCACCGCGGTGGTCAAGAAGGTCAAGCCGAAGGCGCTCCAGATCTTCTCGCGCCAGTTCGCGACGATGATCGAGGCCGGGCTCAACGTCGTCACGGCCCTCGTCATCCTCGAAGACCAGACGGAGGACAAGAAGCTTGCTTCGGTGATCACCGAGGTGCGCGCAGACGTCGAGGGTGGGCTGCTCCTCTCCGAGGCGATCGCGCGCCACCCGAGGATCTTCTCTCGCCTCTACATCTCGATGGTGGAAGCCGGCGAGGCGGCGGGAATCCTGGACGTCGTCCTGGACCGAGTCGCGATCCAGATCGAGAAGGAGACCAAGATCAAGCGCCGCGTCAAGAGCGCAATGATGTATCCGCTGATGGTGCTCGCGTTCGCGACGCTCGTCATGATCGGAATGCTGCTCTTCCTCGTCCCGATCTTCGTGGGGATCTTCGCGCAGCTTGGCGGCGACCTGCCGACGTTGACCCAGTGGGTTCTCAAGGCGTCCAACGTCGTGCGCTACCAGTGGTACATCCTCTTTCCGGGCATCTTCGGCGTCATCTTCGGGTTCATGCGCTTCAAGAAGACGCAGAAGGGACGGCGCTGGTGGGACCGCACGCGCATGAAGGCGCCCGCAGGGATCGGCAAGGTGATCCTGAAAATCGGCATGGCGCGTTTCTCGCGCACGCTCTCGACACTCGTCGGCTCGGGCGTCGACATCATTCGCGCCCTCGAGATCACCGGCACGACCTCCGGCAACAGCATCATCGAGGACGCTGTCGACGTGGTGCGCGAGAAGGTGCACCAGGGTGTTCCGATCGCGATCCCGCTCGGCGAGCTCGCGATCTTCCCGCCCATGGTCTCGCAGATGGTGCGGGTCGGCGAAGAGACAGGAGAGCTCGAGAAGATGCTGTCGAAGATCGCCGACTTCTACGAGGACGAGGTCGACAGCTCGATCTCGACCCTCACATCCGTCATCGAGCCGCTCATGATGATCGGCGTCGGGCTCATGGTCGGCGTCATCATCATCAGCATGTACCTGCCGATGTTCAAGCTCCTCACGCTCATCGGCGGGTCCTAAACGCGGCCGGATACGCTCGGCGGGTGGAGACTCCCCCGGGCGGCACGATCACGATCGGCGGTGACCTGAGGGTCAGCCGCCTCGGGTACGGCGCCATGCGGATCACCGGGCCGAACGTGACGGGGGAGCCGGAGGATCCCGAAGGAGCGAAGCGGGTCCTCCGCCGCGTCGTCGAGCTGGGGATCACGTTCATCGACACGGCCGACGCGTACGGGCCGGAAGTGAGCGAGCGGCTGATTGCCGAGGCCCTCCATCCGTATCCGGACAAGCTCGTGATCGCCACCAAGGGCGGGTTGACCCGGACGGGCAAGGAGGGCGCCTGGCCTCCCGACGGACGCCCGGAGCACCTGCGCGAGGCATGTGAAGGCAGCCTGCGGCGCCTCAAGCTCGACCGGATCGACCTCTATCAGCTCCACCGGGTCGATCCGAAGGTTCCTCTCGAGGAGTCGGTCGGCGCTCTGGCGGAGCTGCGCGAGGAAGGCAAGATCCGGCACGTCGGGCTCTCGAACGTCTCCGTCGACCAGCTCGAGCGTGCCGAGAGCATCGTTTCGATTGCGTCTGTCCAGAACGAGTACTCGGTAGGAAACCGGGCCAGCGAGGACGTTCTCGAAGCGTGTGAGAGCCGGGGCGCCGCGTTCATCCCCTGGTACC
>CAZDXK010000236.1:0-3647 GCA_964509215.1 uncultured Actinomycetes bacterium
CACGAACAGGCTCGACTGGTCGTCGTGAAGGCCGCCGACCAGATCCTCGACGCGACGGTGGCCGTCGTCGCGGCCGGAACGTCCGACCTGCCCGTCGCCGAGGAGGCCGCGATCTCCGTCGAGGCGACCGGCGCCCGGGTCGAGCGGATCACCGACGTGGGGGTCGCCGGCGTCCACCGCGTGCTCGAACACCGCGCCGCGCTCGAGGCGACGGACTGCGTGATCGTCGTCGCCGGGATGGAAGGCGCGCTCCCCTCCGTCGTGGCGGGCCTGATCTCGAAGCCGATCGTCGCCGTCCCGACCAGCGTGGGCTACGGCGCGTCCTTCGAAGGGCTCGCCGCCCTGCTCACGATGATCGCGTCGTGCGCGCCCGGGGTCGCCGTGGTGAACATCGACAGCGGGTTCGGCGCGGCGCAGGTCGCCCATCGCATCGTTCGCGCCATGCGAGCGGGCGGCGGATGAGGCTGCTCTACTTCGATTGCATCGCCGGGATCTCCGGCGACATGGCGCTCGGCGCGTTGATCGACGCGGGTGCGGACCTGGAGCCGATCCGCAAAGGGCTCGAAGGTCTCCCCGTCGAGTCGTTCGAACTCGACGTCGAACCGGTGGAGAGCGGTGGGATCCGCGCCACCAAGGTGAACGTCCGCACGTCGACCGAAGGGTTGATACGGACCTACGCGAGCATCCGGTCGTTGCTCGACATGGCGGAGATGCCGCTCGACGCCAAGGCCATGGCGCAGCGGATCTTCCGGCGACTCGCTGAGGCCGAGGCCATGGTGCATCGACGTGATCTCGATCAGGTGACGTTCCACGAGGTGGGCGCCGTCGACTCGATCGTCGACATCGTCGGGACGGCGCTCGCGCTCGCGTCGTTGAAGGTGGACCGTGTGTTCGCTTCGGCCGTGCCGACCGGCATGGGGATGATCAAGACGGAGCACGGTCTGTTGCCGATCCCCTCGCCTGCGGTGATGGAGCTCCTCCGCGGAGCGCCCATGTATTCGCGGAATGTCTCGGTGGAGCTCGTCACGCCCACGGGCGCGGCCATCCTCGCGGCGCTCGTAGAAGGGTTCGGCGAGCTCCCGCTCATGCGGGTCGAGCACGTGGGGTACGGCGCCGGTAGCGCACGCCTGGACTTCCCGAACGTGGTGCGCGTCGTGGTCGGCGAGGCTGACCCTGAAGCCGTGACCCTCGCCGCCGAGACGCCGCCCGGGAGCGAGCTCGTCCTGGAAACGAACGTCGACGACCTGAACCCCGAGCTCTACGCGTACGTCCTCGAGCGCCTGTTCGCCGCGGGCGCGCAGGACGCGTGGCTCACCCCGATCGTGATGAAGAAGGGGCGGCCCGCGGTCACGATCAGCGTGCTGGTCTCTCATTCGCGGCAGGAAGCGGTCCGTCAGGTGCTCTTCCGGGAGACCGGGACGCTCGGGATCCGCGCCGCCATCGTGGACAAACAGGCGCTCGAACGCGATTGGGTGGAGGTCGTCACGCGGCATGGGTCGGTGCGCGTGAAGATCGGCCGGCTCGAGGGGATCGCCGTCGCCGTCGCGCCAGAGTTCGAGGACTGCGTGCAGGTCGCACGGGAGGCGGGCGTGCCCGCGCGCGAGATCTACGAGGAAGCGACCCGGCTGGCGCGAGAGGCGATCGGCGAGTGAAACCGATCCTCATCACGATCGCCATGGCGACGATCGTGGGGCTCTTGGCCGGCGGCAGCTTCCGTTACTTCCCGTCGATCCCGCTCGGATGGTGGTCACTCGCGATCGCGGGCATCATCCTGCAGTTCCTGCCGCTCACGGGCGACGCGGGGTTCTGGGCCTTGGCGGCCTCGTTCGCGTTGCTGCTGGCCTTCGCGCTTCTCAACCTCCGCGCGCCCGGCTTCATCCTGATCTTCACCGGCTTGTTGCTGAACACGATCGTCATCGTGGCGAACCAAGGGATGCCCGTGGCGCGTGAGGCGCTCGTGCGCTCCGGCCAGGAGTCGACGCTCTCCGACCTGCGGGAGAACGGCGGATCCAAGCATCAGCTCGCAGACGACGACACGGTGCTGCTGGTGTTGGGCGACTCGATCGTGGTTCCCCAACCGGTCGGCGTGGCGATCAGCGTGGGCGACCTCTGCGTGTACCTCGGCGTGGCGTGGTGCCTCGCTGCGTCGATCCGCCCTCGCGAACGGGGCACGGCACGGATCTGATGGCGCCCGACGAGGTTCGATCGCCGGCAATCCTGGGACCGGAACACTCAAGCCGTCGGGCATGCTCACGCGGTGGGAGACGTCGACATGTGGTGTCGCTGACGCGATCCTTTCGCATCCTTGCCTTGCCGTTCCCCGCCTCGGCGCGAGCAGCTACGTTGAGGGCGACATGGCTCGTCGACTTCGACCGTTCGTCGAGCGCGAGGCGACCTGGGCGGTCGCACTGGCGGCGCTGGGGTTCGTCTCCATGTACGCGACGCTGCCCGCGGCGACGCTGCTCGGCATGCGTGCGATCCGGCGTCGTCGCGGGGGCGACGGGTCCGAACCAGCGCTCGGCATGCTCGCGTTCGGCATCATGTGGGTCTCGTTCCTGCTGGCGTACCCGGCGATGCGGGTCATCGTGATCGCGGCACGGCAACCCGGTGGGTGGGCGCCCAGAGCGTTCCTGGGAACGCTGGTCGTCCTGGCCACGGCGATCGTCGCGCTGGCGAGCCTCGCTGTGCGCATGCATCCGGAGCGTTGGATCGCTCGCAGGTTCCTGCTCGCCGGGATCGGACTGGCGATCGTGGTGGCGTTCACCCAGGCCATGGTGCTCGTGCTCGGCGGCCTGCCGGCCTGGTCGTTCGCCTCGTAAGTCTCGACGTCCTCCAGGTCGGCATCGTCATGTCCGATCGAGCCTCAGGATGAGCTCTTCGAACAGGATCGTCTTCTTGGTCACGGTGTTGTCGTCCAGGACGTTCGTCCTCCAATGCTCCAGGAACGCCTCGTGGTCCCTGGCCGGGAAGGCGGCCATACGGTTCGCGACAGGATCGCGCTGGTGATCGAAGAGGATCGAGAGGTCGTCTTCGGTTACGTCCCGGAGCCGGACCCCGCTCGTCGATTTCGCCATCTTGCGTCACCCTCCGTCTGTCGAGTTGCACCTGCAAGGCCTTCGTCCGCACCCTAGAAGAGCCGGACCGAGGGTTCGACACGGCCCCAACTGCGGGGTGGAATCCCCTGAAAAAGCCCTATGCCATCGGTACGGCATCCGGTGTAGGCTCGCCGGACTAGGGCGTTGAGCCAGGTCGATCTTCATAGGAGGACCCCCGAATGACCACTCGGACTACGTACCGATCCATCATGGTGATGTTCCTCGCGGCCACGATGGTGGTCGTGCCCATGGGAACGGCCTTCGCCGCCGTGTTCACGGACGGCTTCGAGTCCGGCACCACGGCCGCCTGGACCAAGAACGTGGGGGGCGTCACCGTCGAGACGGCCGGTCCGTTCGCGCCCGCGCCGGAAGGGACGAGGTACGCGCGACTGACCACGACCGGGCCGGCGGAGTACCTCCAGAAGACGATCTCGACGCAGTCGAACCTGTACGTAGACGCTAAGGTGAACGTGGGAACGGCCCCGAACGGTCTCGTGCTCATCAGGCTCAACACGGCGGCCGGTGGACAGCTCGTCTCGTTGAAGATCGACA
>CAZDXK010000237.1:0-3640 GCA_964509215.1 uncultured Actinomycetes bacterium
CACCCTCGTCTCCCCGTCGTCATCCTGACCGCCGACGCCGATCCGGAGGTGGAAGCGGAGGCACGGCGAGCCGGCGCGTCCGGTTTCCTCGCCAAGGGCAGCAGGCTCGATGACATCGTGATCGTCCTGCATGAGGCCGCCGGGGCGCCGGGTTGAACGACCGAGCCGCTACTGGGAGACCGGGTGCTCCACCGTCCGCAGCCTGCGACAGAGCTGGATCAGGAGCGTACGCGCGAGTTCCGGGAACTGATCCAGGAGAACGTTGAAGTCCCACGACGTGAGCGAGACGGTCTTCAGATCCGTGGCCGCGGCCACCGTCGCCGAACGCGGACCTCCGTCGAGCAGCGAGATCTCGCCGAAGTACGCGCCCGGGCCGAGCGTGCCGTGATCTACCCCGTCGACTGAAACGGTGGCTTCGCCTTCGGCGATCATGTGGAATCCCACACCGCTCTCCCCTTGCTTCGCGATGACCTTGCCAGCCGGGAACTCGACCTCCTTCGCGATCGCGGCGACCCGCTGCAGCTCCTTGTCGCCGAACTCGCTGAACAGCGGCACCGATCGGATCCGCTCGATCGCTCCCTGCTGGTCCATCGTGTCCCCTCCTCCTGCTCCCGTGAGATCACGGGCGTTCGCGCGGCCAAGTATAGGTCGCGCCTCGCTGGCGGGATACGCCCGGATCAGCCACGAGGGTCGGGCCGATGATGCGGGAACAGGATCAGATCCCGGACCGAGGGCGCATCCGTCAGCACCATCAGGAGACGGTCGATCCCGATGCCGATGCCGCCGGTCGGCGGCATCCCATGCTCGAGCGCCATCATGAAGTCCTCGTCCAGCGGATGGGCCTCGTCGTCGCCGGCGAGCCGCTCCGCCATCTGCAGCTCGAACTTCGCCCGCTGCTCGATCGGATCCGTGAGTTCGGAGAACGCCGTGCCGAGCTCGACCCCGCCGACGACGACGTCGAAGTGCTCGGTGAGCGCCGGGTCGCTGCGGTGCGGCCGTGCCAGAGGCGAGACCTCCCGCGGGTAGTCGCAGACGAACGTCGGGTCGAAGAACGTGTGTTCGGCCAGCTTCTCGAAGATCTCCGAGACGATCTTCCCCGCCCTCCACGCGGGATCGACCGCCACGCCGTGGCGATCGGCGAGCTCGGCGAGATCGGGCCGATCGAGGGTGACCTCCTCGCCCGTGACCTCCGAGACAGCCCCCAGCACCGTGACGCGCCGGAATGACGCGCCGACGTCGAGCGGCCGCCCATGGAAGGTCCAGGCGAGCGAGCCGTTCACTGCGCGCGCACACGCTCGGATCAGGTCCTCAGCGATCCGCATCATCGTCTCGTAGTCGCCGTACGCCTCGTAGAGCTCGAGCATCGTGAACTCCGGATTGTGCTCCCGGTCGACGCCCTCGTTACGGAAGTTCCTGCCGAGCTCGTAGATGCGTTCAAGACCCCCGACCAGCACGCGCTTCAGGTAGAGCTCCAGAGAGATCCGCAGCTTGAGGTCGGTATCGAGGGCGTTGTGATGCGTCGTGAACGGCTTCGCCAACGCTCCGCCGGCCACGGCTTGCAGTACCGGCGTCTCGACCTCGGTGTAACCGCGTCCGTCGAGCTCGTGGCGGATGGTGCGTAACACGGTTGCCCGCGCAGAGACGTACGCGCGAGCCTTCGGATCGGTGATCAGGTGCAGGTAGCGTCGCCGCTGTTGGAGATCGGGGTCCTGCAGCCCGTGCCATTTCTCGGGGAGCGGGCGCAGAGCCTTCGTCAGCATGGTCAGCGAGTCCACCTTGAGCGACAGCTCACCGCGCCGGGTTCGATAGGCGTTGCCGGTCGCACCGACGATGTCTCCGAGGTCGATCTCGTCGAGCAGGGCGTACCCCGCGCCGAGCGTCGGCGCCTCGCAGAACAGTTGTAGGTCGTCCGTGCGATCCCGGATCACCAGGAACGTCAGCTTCCCGTGGCGCCTGGCCAAGACGACGCGCCCGGCGACGGACGCGCGCCGCTCCGACTCCTCTTCGTTCTCGAGCCTGCCTTCGAACTCGGCGAGGAGGTCCGCGGCATGGGTGTCGACGTCGTAGCTGAGCGCGAACGGCTCGATGCCGGAGCCGCGAAGACGTTCCAGCGACTCACGGCGCGCGCGCAGGACCTCCGCCTCGCGCGGCAGGCCCTCGTGCGACTCGAACTCACTCATCGACGGTCACGACGTTCCGCTCGAAGACCAGACGGAGTCCCTCCAGCGTGAGCCACGGTTCGTGGTGCTGGATCGTGTGGCAGTGCGGGATCACGACGGGCGCGAGCCCGCCGGTCGCGATGACCGAGGCCTTCCCCAGCTCGGCGATGATGCGTTCGACGATGCCGTCCACCTCTCCCGCCGTGCCGAAGATCAGGCCGGACTGGATGCACTCGACCGTGCTCTTGCCGATCACCGATGCCGGAGCCGACAGCTCCACGCGGGTGAGGCGCGCGGTCCGGGAGAAGAGGCTCGCGGCCGAGGCCTGCATGCCGGGTGCGATCACGCCCCCCAAGAACTCCCCCTTGTCCGAGATCACGTCGAAGTTCGTTGCCGTGCCGAAGTCCACGACGATCGCGGGCCCTCCGAACCGAGTGAACGCCGCGAGGGTGTTCACGACCCGGTCGGCGCCGACCTCGCGGGGATTGTCGGTCAGGATCGGCACACCAGTCTTCGTTCCCGGACCCACGATGACCGGCGGAGCGGGGAAGTACCGAGACGCCATCTCTCGCATCGCGACGGTCACATCGGGAACCACGGACGCCACGACCAGACCGGTGACCTGCGACTCGAACGACATGTTCGCCTGGGCGAGGAACCCGGAGAAGAGGAGGGCGAGCTCGTCCGCGGTCCGCTCCGCCTGGGTGGAGATCCGCCACGTGTGCGCGAGCTCGGGGCCCCGGAAGACCCCTAAGACGATCTCGGTGTTTCCGACGTCGGCCGCGAGAAGCATCGGCGGCATCCTACCCAGCCGCCGGGAGGCGGAGGTTGTCGATCAGGCGGGCAGACGGGAAGCGCGCCGCGATCAGTGCGCGGGCAGGACCGTCGATCTCGTCGGGCGGTTCGAACGTCGCCTCGTCCACGACGGCGACGTAGTCGAGCGAAGCCAGCGGGGTCGCGCCCACTTCGCGGGCCATCGCCGCGACCAGCACGGCCGGATCCCGCTCCCCCCCGCGCGAGAGCTCCGCCGCCTCGGAGAGGGCGAGGAACAGGCATCCCGCTTGTTCGCGTTCCTCGGGGGTGAGGTAGGCGTTGCGAGACGACATCGCGAGTCCGTCGGGCTCGCGGATCGTGGGGCACGCAACGATCGTGACCGGCAACTCGAGCCGTTCGACCATCAGCCGGACGAGGAAGAGCTGCTGCGCGTCCTTCTCGCCGAAATACGCGGTGGACGGGCCCACGACGTCGAACAGGCGATGGACGGCGGCCAGCACGCCGGCGAAATGACCGCGCCGCACGGTGCCCTCCAAGACATCGCCGATCGGACCTGGTTCCGGCCTGGGGAACGCCACGCCCGGGGGATAGAACTCGTCCACCGAAGGGGCCCACACCAGGTCGGCGCCCAGGCTCTCGCTCAGGGCGACGTCTCGCGCTTCGTCCCTGGGATAGCGGGACAGGTCCTCGCCGGGCGCGAACTGCAT
>CAZDXK010000238.1:0-3637 GCA_964509215.1 uncultured Actinomycetes bacterium
CTGCTCTGCGACGAGTCGACGATCGGCTCCGCGATCGCGCGGGGCCCGTCGCTCGACCGCGTGCGCACGCTGGAGGCGGAGGTTCGGGCGCTCGAGGAGGTGACCGTGCTGGAAGGGCACGCCGCGATCGGCATCTACGAAGGGATCGAGGTGCCCCTCGTCGCGGAGGACGAGCTCGTCCGCGTTCACCCGGGACGTGTGGTCGTGGCCACGGGGGCCGCGGAGATCCACCCGGTGTTCCCTGGAAACGACCTGCCCGGGATCTGGCTGGGCCGCGGAGCCGCGCGGATGGCCGGCGTCCACGGCGTGCGCCCCGGCGACGTCGCGGTTGTGGTCGCGGGGACCGAGGAAGCGATCGAGCACCTTTCCACACTGCAGGCGGCCGGGGTCCGAGTCGTCGCGGTCGTGGCGCCTGCCGCGCTCGCCGATCGAGTCCCCGCCGGCGTCGGCGAGATCGTGATCGACGGGACGGTGCAGGAGGCGCGCGGCGGCAAAACGCTCGGGTCCGTCGTGCTGCGGCTGGGTACGCAGAAGAAGCGCTTCGCGTGCGACGCGCTGGTGCTGTCGCTAGGGCTCGCGCCGCGCGACGCACTCGCACGGATGGCCCTGCCGGGTGAACCGGTGGAGCTGGTAGGCGACGCGGCGATGTCCGACGCCACACCCTCGAACGGCAACGACGGCACCGTGTGCCTCTGCGAAGACGTGTCCCTGCACGACCTCGAGCAGGCGTGGGATGAGGGGTACCGGAACCTGGAGATCCTGAAGCGTTACACGACCACGACGATGGGCCCGTGCCAGGGCGCGATGTGCGGCCGGGCGCTGTCGTGCTTCGTTCACGACCGGGTCGACGCGTCGGCCGACGACTCGACTCCGGCCGAGCAGGCGGAAGGCGGGCTCCCGAGCGTGGCCGCCCGCACCACGGCACGCCCGCCCGCGCGAGCGGTCACGTTGGAGACGCTCGCGGCCGGCGTGCACGAGCTCTTCGACAAGCGCACGTCGCTCCACGAGGTGCACCTGGCCGCCGGTGCCCGTATGGATCGCTCGGGCGGCTGGCTGCGGCCACTCACCTACGACGACTGGCGCGAGGAGTACCGCGCCGTCCGGGAGCGCGTGAGCGTGATGGACGTGGGCACGCTCGGCAAGTTCACGGTGGCGGGGCCCGGCGCCGCCACCCTGATCGACCGGATCTTCCCCTGCCGTACCGACGACCTGGTCGGGGGCGGCACACGGTACGTCCTCAGCCTGGACGAAGCCGGCTACGTGATGGACGACGGATTGCTCTGCGCGCTCGGCGACGGCACGTTCTACCTGAACTCCACCTCGGGCGGAGCCGGACGCACGGACAAGCGCCTGCGCGACCTGGCCGACCGGATGGGGCTCGAGGTCCACGTGCTGGACCGCACGGCGCAGTGGGGCGCGATCAACGTCGCGGGCCCGCACGCGCGCGATCTCCTGGCGCGCCTCACCGACGACCCGATCGACACCTCGGCGATCCCGTACCCGGGCCACGCCGACATCACGGTCGCGTCCGTCCCCTGCCGCGCGATCCGGACCGGGTTCGTGGGCGAGCTGGCGTTCGAGCTGCATCACCCGCGCTCGCGCGGCCCCGAGCTGTGGGGCGCCCTGGTGCGCGAGGGCGCGGCATGGGATCTGCGGCCCCACGGCCTCGACGCCCTGGAGCTGCTCCGGCTGGAGAAGGGCCATCTCTACCTCGGGCAGGACACGCTGCCCGACGACACGCCCGCGAAGCTCCGGATGACCTGGGCGGTGGCGATGGACAAGGAGTGGTTCGTCGGGAAACGCGCCCTGGAGCGGATCGCCGAGCTGCCGCTCGCGCGGACGTCCGTGGGCCTGGAGTTCGACCAGCCGCCGGAGAACGTCGCCGAGCTGCGCGGCGCGCCGCTGTTGGTGGGCGGGCAGGTCGTGGGGCGCGTCACGTCGGCCGAGCGGTCGATCGTGCTGGACTGCCCGATCGGGCTGGGGTGGATCCGCGCGTCGTCGGAGGGTGGGTTCCCGGCCGTCCTCGACGTGGCCGGCGACGGCAGCGTCCGCGCGCGCGTGGTACCCACGCCGTTCTACGACCCCGCGGGAGAGCGGCTCCGTGGCTGAGCTCCGCGTCGTCTCGCCGATCGTGATCGCGGTAATCGCCTCAGCCGATGCGATCGATGCGCTAGGCGACCTCGGCGGCGCGACGACGTGCCGGGTGGCGCCGAGGGAGGCGCTCGTCATCGCGAGCTCCGAGCTGTCCACCACCGATGTCATGGTCGACGAGCCGGGAGCGATCGTCGAGGACGTGACCGACGGCTGGGCCGGATTCGAGCTCGCGGGCAACGATGTTCATGAGGCATTCGCACGCGTCTCCGAGCTCGAGCTGCCCGAAGACGGGTTCGTCCAGGGCGACGTGTCTCGGATCGGCGCGAAGATCGTGGTGACCCCCGGCCGCATCACGATCCTGGTGCCGGCCATGCTCGCCGCCTTCGTCGAGGAGCGGATCCGCACCGACTGCGCAGAGGTACTGGCGTGACCGGGCTCCTGCGCCGCCACGAGTTCCTCAGTCGTCGAGAGCTCAAGCCGCGGTACGACGTCGTGATCGTGGGCGGCGGCGTGAACGGCCTCGCGCTCGCGTTCCACCTGGCCGAGTACCATGGGATCCGCCACGTCGCGGTGCTGGAGCGTCACTACATCGGAAGCGGCGGCAGCGGCCGCAACACCCAGGTCCTGCGTGCCACGTACAACACCACCGAGACCGTGCCGCTGTACGCCACGAGCTTAGGGATGTACAGAACGCTCTCGCAGGAGCTCGACTACAACATCCTGTTCAGCACCCAAGGGAACTTGGACCTCTGTCACTCGACCGACACGCTTCAGGTCGAACGCGAGAAGGTAGCGATCCAGCGTCAATACGGCGTCACAACGGAGATCCTCACGCCGGACCAAGTGCTCGACGTGTGCCCCCTCGTGGATCTGACCGCGGGTGGTGAGCTGCCGGTGATCGGCGCGTCGTATCACCAGCCCGGCGCGTTTGCCCGGCACGACTCAGTGGTGTGGGGCTACGCAGCCGCCGCGAATCGCCGTGGCGTGGCGATCCACAGGGCGTCGAGGTGATCGGCCTCGACGTGGCCGGCGGCGTGTGCACGGGCGTGCAGACGACGGCGGGGCCCGTGTCGGCGGGACGGATCGTCTCCGCGGTGGCCGGGTACTCCTCGGGGCTCGCCAGGATGGCGGGGCTGCGCCTCCCGATCGAGACGATGGCCCTCCAGGCGTTCGTTACCGAGGCGTACACGCCCGTGCTGTGGGGTCTGGTCTCCTCGATGGACCTCTACGTCTACACGCAGCAGACGGCGCGCGGCGAGCTGGTCGTGGGCGGCGAGACCCTTCCGTACAACACCTACTCGACGCGCTCGACGTTCGAGTTCGCGGCCGAAACAGCGAAACGCACGATCCAGTTGCTCCCCTTCATGGCGAAGGCCCGCTTGATGCGCCAGTGGACCGGGCTCTGCGACATGACCCCCGACTCGTCGCCGCTGCTCGGCGAGTCCGAGGTCCGGAACTTCTTCCTGATGTCGGGCATGGGCACTTGGGGGTTCAAGGGTGCGCCGATCTTCGGCAAGACGATGGCCGAGATGCTGGCGACCGG
>CAZDXK010000239.1:0-3590 GCA_964509215.1 uncultured Actinomycetes bacterium
CGGCGATCACCTTCTGCGCGAGGTGCGCCGGCAACTCCTCGTAGTGTGAGAACGTCATGGAGAACGCGCCCCGTCCGCCGGTCATGGAGCGCAGGTCGATCACGTACCGGGCGACCTCGGCCTGCGGAACCACGGCGTGGATCCGCTGTTTGCCCCCCGCGATCTGCTCCATCCCGCCGATCTTGCCGCGCTTCGCGTTCAGGTCGCCCATGACGTCGCCCGTGTAGGCGTCGGGGACGATCACCTCGAGGTCGACGTCCGGTTCGAGCAGCACGACACCCGCGAGATCGACGGCTTCCTTGAGGGCGAGAGAACCGGCGATCTGGAACGCCATGTCCGACGAGTCGACGGGGTGGAACTTCCCGTCCAACAAGGTGACCTTGACGTCCACCATGGGGTTCCCGCTGATCACGCCGTCGGACATCGTCTTCACGATGCCCTTCTCGATCGATGGGATGAACTGCGACGGGATCGCGCCGCCGAAGATCTTGTTCTCGTAGACGAAGCCTTCGCCCCGTGGGAGCGGCTCGATCTCGATGGTGCAGACGGCGTACTGGCCATGCCCGCCCGTCTGCTTCACGTGGCGGCCGATCCCCTTTCCCTTCTTCTTGATCGTCTCGCGGTACGCGATCTTCGCGGGATGCGTGGCGACCTGCACGCCGAACTTGCGCTTCAACCGTTCCATCTGCACCTCGAGGTGCGCCTCACCCATGCCATACATCACGGTCTCGTGTGTCTCGTCAGAACGGGCCACCCGGAGGGTCGGATCCTCTTCGCGCAGCCGGGCCAGGCCGGTGGAAAGCTTGTCCTCGTCGCCCTTCGTCTTCGGCTCGACCGCGTACGCGAGGAGCGGTTCGGGAAGATCGATCGGCGGCAACTGCACGGGGTCGTCCTTGGTGGCGAACGTGTCGCCGGTGTGCGTGTGCTGCAATTTCGCCACGGCTCCGATGTCGCCCGCGCTGACCTCGGAGACGTTCTCATGCTCCTTGCCCCGCAAGGAGAACAGCTGCCCTATCCGCTCGTCGGTGTTCCGCGTGGCGTTGAACACGGATGAGTCCGGCCTGAGCCTGCCCGAGAACACGCGGAACATCGTGATGTGTCCGACGAAGGGGTCGGAGACGGTCTTGAAAACGATCGCCGCGAGGGGGTCCGCGGGGTCGCTCGCCCGCTCTTTCTGCTCGCCGTTCTTCGCGGTCACCTCGACCGGTCCGCGATCGATCGGGGACGGGAACTCCTCGGCGATGAACGCCAGCAGCCGGTCGATCCCGATCGCCTTAGCCGCGGATCCGCAGATCACCGGTGCGATCCGGGCGTTCGCGAAACCGGCCTTCACGCCGACGGCGATCTCTTCCTCGGACAACGTGCCCTCCTCGAGGTACCTTTCGATCAGCTCGTCGTCGGCCTCGGCGACGGCCTCCATGAGCTTCTCGCGCGAGGGATCGGCGATCGTGTGCAGCTCGTCGGGCCATTCGCCCTCCTCCGCGATCGGGCCGTTCGGGTAGCGGTCCGCCTTCGCGTGTAGGAGGTCGGCGATGCCGGAGAACCCGGCCTCCGCGCCGATCGGCAGCTCGAGCGGCGCCACCTGGTTGCCGAACGACGACACCAGCTGGTCCAGCGTGTCCTGGAACGACGAGCGCTCGCGGTCGAGCTTGTTCACGAAGATCGCGCGGGGTAGTCCTGCTTCTACCGCCAGCTCCCACGCCGCCTCGGTCTGCACCTCGACGCCGTCGACCGCCGACACGACGACGATCACCGCGTCGACTGCGCGGACCGCGGACCGGAGATCTCCGACGAAGTCCGCGTACCCGGGCGCGTCCAACACGTTGACCTTGACGCCGTCCCACTCGACGGGCGCCATCGAAAGCGAGACCGAGATGCCCTTGCGTTGCTCGTCCGGATCGTGATCGGACACCGTGTTGCCGTCCTCGACCGTGCCCATGCGCGTGATGGCGCCGGACGTGTAGAGCATGGCCTCCAATAGGGTGGTTTTGCCGGAGCCGCCGTGGCCGACCAGCAAGACGTTGCGGATATCCTTCGCGTCGTAGGTCTTCAACACGCTCTCCTTCGGGGCGGGTCCGGGGGATTCTAGTCAGGTGCTAGGCTCGCGCCGAATCCAGATGGCCATCCATGTCCCCGCGCACCCTCGCACGACGGCCACTCGGCTCTCGCTCGTGATCGGGGCGGTATTGGCGGTGGCGACAGGCGCCCTCATCCTCGCCCGCCGGCCTCGCGAGGGCGCGGCGTGCGCGGGGGTGTCGGCGGTGCTCCTGCTGATCGGAGGCCATCGCTCGAACCACGGCGCAGGCGACGCCCTCGATCGGATGCTGGACGAGCTGCTCGACCGGTTGTGGGACGGCGTGATCCTGGCGTCCATCGCCTGGACGGCCCGCGGGTCCGCTCCCCATGCCTCCGTGGCGGCGCTCGCAGCGCTCTGCGCGAGCTTCATCTCCTCGTACGTCCGCGCCCGCGGCGCGTCGCTCGGCTACACGGTCGAGGAGAGCCACGTGACGCGGGGGCTCCGCTACGCGCTGATCGTGGCGGGGCTCGCGTTCGGGTGGCTGGGATGGACGGTCTGGGCCACGTTCGGCATCTCGGTGCTGGCCGTGTTGGTGCGGACGAGCCAGGTGGCGAAGGAGGAACGAGCGTGACGTCGACGTCGGACGAACCCGTTCTCGCGCTCGAGGACGAGGAGGAGACCGCCCTGCAGCGCGCGTTCGTGCTCGCGTATCGAGTGCTCGGCCGGGGATCGCGCGCCATGCCGGAGAAGACGGGCCGCGCGATCGCCACGCGAGTGGGGCGCGTCTGTTACCGGTTGTCACCCAACGTGCGACACGTGGTGGCTGCCAACCAGGCGCAGGTGCTCGGACGCGGCATCGACGATCCGCTGGTGGTCGCGTCGACCCGCGAGGCGTTCGAGCTGTACGCGCGGTACTTCGTCGACTCGTTCCACCTGCCGGAGATGAGCGACGAGGACATCGTGGCGCGGGTCGACTGCGACACCGAGTACCGCCTCCATGACGCGGCCGCCGCGGGCAAAGGGGGGATCTGCGCGCTGCCACATCTCGGGAACTGGGACGCGGCCGGGCGATGGATGAAGGCGATCGGCCTCCCGGCACTGGCCGTCGCCGAGGAGCTGAAACCCCGCCGGCTCTACGAGCTCTTCGTCGAGCTCCGCACGTCGATCGGGATGGACGTCGTGAGCCTTTCGGATCCCAACATCGGACGCACGCTCGCTGCCGCGCTCGCCGAAGGTCGGATGATCGCGTTGGTAGCCGACCGCGACCTCAGCGGCCGCGGCGTCGAAGTCGACATGTTCGGGCGCACGCGCACGATCCCCGCAGGTCCGGCGATGCTGTCGCTCACGACCGGGGCTCCGCTCATCGTCACGCCCACGTACACCACGCCGCACGGTTGGCGGATCGAGATCCGCGAGCCACTGTCCATCGAGCCCACCGGCGACAGGCGAGCGGACGTGCGCTCGCTGACCTTGCTGATGGCCCGGAGCTTCGAGGAGGCGATCGCGGCCGCGCCGTCCGACTGGCATCTGTTCCAGCCGGGGTGGTCGTGAGGGTCGCGTTCGCCTGCCCGTA
>CAZDXK010000240.1:0-3582 GCA_964509215.1 uncultured Actinomycetes bacterium
CGTTCGGAGAGGCCCTGCGGGCGGACGGTCCCATGCTGATGTCCGTCGGCTTCGGCATGATCGCCGGGCTCGCCATGTGGGTTGTCGGCATCTGGGGGAAGGCCGCGAGCCTCGCCGACGCCGCGCTCCCGCCTCCGTACACGAAGGAGTTCTTCGCGGGGCGGCTGCGCGAGTGGGTGATGTCGCTCCAACCGCTCGTGATCGGCCCGCTCGTCATCATCGCGATCGCCTCGACCGTGCTGATGGCGCGGCGAGAGCGGCGTCCGGCCGATACGTACGACCAGGCGTCCCTCTGGTGGCTCCTGCCGTTCCTCGGGACGCTCACGGTGCTCACCGCGACCGTCGTTCCCTATTACCGATTCATGAACGCGAGCGCCGCCCCCATGGCGCTCGCCGGTCTCGGTGCGTTCGTGGCCATCCGCTGGTGCCTGCGACTGGACGGGCAGAGGCGGATCGCCGGCGTGCTGGGGGCGATCGTCGTCGTGGGCGCCGTTGGTTGGGTCTTCGCAGACGGATTGTCGAACCGGTGGGTGAGCGAGAGGAACCAGTGGGCGAACCAGGGCGTGCGGTCCTCGCTCGCCGCGGTGCACGAGGTGGTCGCCGATGCCGGTCCGCGGCCGAGCGTCCTGGTCATGAACTACAACGACACAGACGACGAGACCGGGACGAACACGGCGTACGGCTGGGTCAAGACGTTCACCAACGTCTTCCGTACGGGCCTCCCCGGCGACATGGTCAGGTACCACGCCACGTACCTGGGAACCGCCGAGCGGTTCCTGGCGGGGGAGCGCACGACGGGTGCCAGCCAGGGATACAACGACGCATCCCAGAAGCACTTCGACGAGATCCAGACGAGGCTGAGCGACTATCCGCAGGACCCCGTGGTGTTCCTGATCGGCCAGTATTACAAGGGGCTCTGCAACGGCGAGCCGGAGTGCACCGACGAGGTCGAACAGCAGCGGTTGCAGTCCGCGCTGGACTCGTCGATCGAGGTCGGGCCCGACACCTACCTCCTCCAGGGAGAAGGTCTGTACACGCCGACCCGGGAGGTCGTCGGTCGCGCCGAGGCGGCAGCCGTGGCCGAGCAGACACGGCTGGAGAACCACCCGGGCGCCGCCGCGAACCCGCTCCACACGGTGCGTGTGCTGGCCGGGCTGTTCTTCCTCGCGTTCCTGCCGGGGCTCATCGCGGCGCCGTGGTTCGAACTGCGCGGCGCGCCAAGCCGCGTCGGGCTGATCCCGGGGATGTCGATCGTGATGTCGCTGCTCTCGGGCATCGTCGTCCTGGCGGTCTGGCGAGGGCCGCTGACGACGACCAAGGCGTGGGCGATCGTCGGGCTCGCGACCGGGGTCGCGCTGGGCCTGCGGTTCGGCGCCGCTCGCTTGGACCGTGTGCTGGGGTCGTTCGGAGGTTTCTTCAACAAGCTGTTCTCGGTGTTCTCCAACCGCGCGTACGCTGCGTTGGTCGGCGTGCAGTTCCTGGTGCAGGGAGGGCAAGGGGTCATCCAGGGCGCGTTCGCGAAATCGATCGCGTTCGGCGGCGAGAAAGGGTTCGACGTGACGGTCGTCCCCTCCGCGCAGTACCTGCTGAAGGTCGTGCTCGCGCTCTACGTCCCCTACACGCTCGTCAGCCCGTTCATCGGCGTCGTCATCGACCGCTTCGAACGCCGGAAGATCCTCAGCCTTTCGAACATCGTCACCGCGATCGTGGTCTCGATCGTCGCGGTGGCCGTCATGCTGCCGCTCGGCAAGGGCACGTCCGAGGGCAACGTGGGCGCGACCGTCGCCCTGATCGTCGGGCTGTTGTTCATCCAGGGCTGCGTGCGCGTGGCGCTGGCGGTCAAGTCGGCGGCGATCCCCGACGTGCTGTCGGGCAAGGACCTGCTCCAGGGGAACGGCCTCTCACAGGCAGGCGGCGCGCTCTTCCAGGTGCTCGGCATCGGGTTCGCGTTCGGCGGGGCCGCGGTGCTTCCGTCGTGGATGGTCGTGGTCGTCGGAGCCGGTGTCCTGATCGTGGCGGCGTTGGTGGCGAAGCGGCTCGAGCGCATGGAGGCGGAGCCGCACGAGACGACGTTCGCACAGGAGGCGAAGCAGGTCGTCGCGAACATCGCCGCCGGCCTCAAGGAGGTCGCGTCGCGTCCCCCGGCCGCGCTCGGCCTGTTCTCGTTCCAGATGCTGCGCTACCAGTTCTGGGGCTTCTGCTTGTTCACGTTCGGTCTCTACGCGAAGAACCTGGTCCAAGGGGGCGACGCGAACAACCTCGGCCTCGCGCTCGTGGGCGGCGGCGGGTTCCTAGGCGGCGCGCTCGGCTTGGTGCTGGCGCAGAAGTGGAAGGACCGGGTGCCGCCCATCCGGTTGCTGCTCACGTCGATGGCGGCGCTCGGGATCGGGGCTTTGGTGTTCGGCGCGTTCGTCTCTCTCGCGGGATTCGCCGCGCTGTTGTTCGTCGGGTTCTTCACGTTCTTCCTGGGCAAGATCTCCGCGGACACGATCATGCAGCAGACGATGCCGGACGACTTCCGCGGTCGCGCGTTCGCGCTGTTCGACATCGCCTACAACGTCGGTTTCATCGTGCCGGCGCTGGTCCTGTCGTTCCTGTGGGTCGAGGAAGACGTGGCGCGCACCCGGGCGATCCTCGTTGGCTCGGGCGCCGTGTTCATCGTCCTTACGGTGCTCATCTGGCGCTGGGCCAGCCGCATCCGTGACCAGTTCGCTCCCCAAGACGACCTCGTGAAGGTCGAGTAGCTACTCTTCGCCGTTTGAGAGTCTCATGGTCCAGAGCGCACCCGGCTTCCTTGAAGACTCCCCTCATCAGGAAAGATTGCAGGAGGGCGGGCCAGCCCCTCCGATTGCCCTAACGTCAGGGCATGACCGACGGCGTCAACCTCCAGTCGCGGCCATCTTGGCGGCGAGATGTTCCATCACCTCTCGTACCTGGGTCGCGGGGCTGATCTCGATGAAAGACACTCCCTCGTCGGTCCAGCCCGTGTGACCGCCGGGCCAGTAGTACAGCTCACCGGCCCGGGTGACCTCTTGGCTCCCATCCTCGTAGCGAAGCGTGATCGAGCCCTCGAGGACATATCCCCAATGGGGGCACTGACAGAGGTCTCCGGGTAGGCCTTCGAACAGGGGAGTGAAGTCCACGCCCGCGGGAAGCTCTATGTGTCGCACGCGCAGCTCACCCCAGTCGTCCCCGCGCGTTTCGATCCCCCCGGCCTTCATCTCTTCCGTCAAGCCCGCCTTGGTCGCTTTCATCCGGCTTCTCCTTTCCTCCCCGAGCGGGACGGCTGCCGGGATCGATCTTTCTACTCTCCATGAGAGTAGAGATATACTCTCTCTGAGAGTATTGTCAAGGGGTGCAAGAGCCGACGACCGCGTCCTACGCCCTGCTGGCCCTGCTGGCCGTGCAACCCTGGTCGGGCTACGAGCTGACCAAGCAGGCGCGCCGCAGCCTGCGCTACGTGTGGCCGAGCTCCGAGGCGCACCTGTACCGGGAGCAGCGGAGGCTGGTGCGGCTGGGCTGGGCACGCGTCGAGAAGGAGCGCGCCGGGGGCCGCTCGCGCAACCGCTACACCATCACGCC
>CAZDXK010000241.1:0-3532 GCA_964509215.1 uncultured Actinomycetes bacterium
CGTTCGTCGCGTTCGCCGACGCGGACATGGACGCGCTCGTGAAGCAGGCGGTGGGCCAGTTCGACAACGCGGGGCAGGTATGCCTGGCCGGCACGAGGTTGCTGGTCGAGCGTGAGATCTACGACGAGTTCCTGCACCGGTTCGTCGAGGCGGCGTCGGCGATCAGCCAGGGGGACCCGCGCGAGGACGCGACCGGCATCGGGCCCCAGATCACGCGCGAGCACTTCGAGCGCGTGAGCGGGTTCGTCCGACGGGCGGTCGCCGGCGGCGCGAAGCCGGTCCTCGGCGGCGGGCCCAACGAGGAGCTGGGCGGCCTCTACTTCCGCCCGACGGCCTTCGTCGACGCCCCGGCGGACTCCGAGATCCTCCGGGAGGAGGTGTTCGGGCCCGTGCTCACGGTGCAGCCGTTCGCCGACGAGGACGAGGCGGTGTCGCTCGCGAACGCCACCGACTACGGCCTCGCGGCGATCCTGTACACGGGGGACCGCGATCGCGCGGAGCGCGTGAGCGCGCGGCTGGTCGCCGGTACCGTCTGGGTGAACTGCTTCTTCGTTCGCGACCTGAACGCCCCGTTCGGCGGCTCACGGGACTCGGGGATCGGCCGCGAGGGCGGCATCTGGAGCTTCGACTTCCATGCAGATGTCAAGAACGTCTGCACCGCAGCGTGGAACGAAGGGAGTTGATCAGACGTGGGTGAGATCGTCGGCGCCGGCATCGTGGCGCACGTTCCGACCATCATGCTGCCCGAGGACGTGCGCCTGGAGATCAACGACGGGAAGGAGATCACGCTCGTCCCCGGCCTCCAACGGCTACGGAGCGAGGTCCTCGATCGCCTTCAACCAGACACCGTCGTGGTCTTGGACACGCATTGGGAGTCCACGTTCGAGCACATCATCACCGCGGCCGAGCGCCGTGAGGGGAAGTTCACGAGCCACGAGCTGCCCCGCGGGATGCGGCAGATCCCCTACGACATGCCGGGAGACCCGGAGCTTGCGTTCGCGCTGCAGCGACAGGCGGAGGGCCGGGACGACACGTGGGTCCTGGCGAGCGACGACCCGTACCTGCCGGTGTTCTACGGCACGATCAACATCTGGAGCCACCTGGGCAAAGGCGAGCGCTGGGCGAGCGTCTCGATCAACCAATGCGGCCAGACCGAGGACTTCCTGCTCCTCGGCGAGCTGCTCGGCAAGGCGGTCGCCGAGACCGACCGGCGAGTGGTGGTCCTCGCGTCGGGGGGGATGACGCATCGCTTCTTCCCGCTACGCGAGCTGCGCAACCACGAGAGCTCCAAGGTGCCCGACAACATCCTGCACCTCGAGTCGTACGAGGCCGACCAGCGCGTGCTCCGGATGCTGCAGGCGGGTGACCACATGGGAGTCATCGACTGGATGCCCGAGTACAGGCGGGCGGCGCCCGAGGGGCACTTCGGGCACTACCTCATCATGGCGGGCGCGATCGGCGGCGCACGCTGTCAGGCGCCGGGCGAGCTGTTCAGCGAGTACGAGGCCTCGGTGGGGACGGGGCAGGTCCACGTGTGGTTCGAACGTCCGGCCGACGGCTGGACCGGATAGCAGGGGCGCTCGCGCGCCGGAGGGAGGGGGCTCCAAGGTGGCAGACCAACAGAACGAAGTGGGCTACGAACGACTGGGGGGCAAGAAGCTCGGGCTCGTGGACGTCGTCGCCCAGTCGGTCGGGTTCATGGGCCCGGTGTTCAGCGCCGCGTTCATCATCCCGCTGATCGTGGGCGTGAACTTCGCCGCTCGCGGCGCGGGCACCTCCGCGCCGCTCGCCGTGTTGATCGCCGGCATCGGTGTGTTCGCCCTCGGCTGGATCGTCGCGCAGTACGCCAAGCGGATCCACGCGGCCGGAGCGCTCTACGACTACGTGTCGAGCGGTCTGGGCTCCACGATCGGCGCCGCGGCGGGCTGGCTCTACTACGCCGGGACGATCATCCTGACGACGGGCTTAGGGGTATTGATCGGCGGATATGTCCACGACAACCTGATGCCCGGCGTCTTCAGCGTCGAGGGCGGTCTCCTGCCGATCTGGGCGTGGGACCTCGTGTTCGCGCTCGGGCTCTTCGTGGTGCTGTACTTCGGCGTCCAGATCTCCACGCGCGTCCAGCTCACGTTGGCGTTGATCTCGGTCGCCGTCGTGCTCACGTACTTCCTGTCGGTGATCGTCCGGCTCGGCGGCGACAACGACTTCGGGAAGGCGTTCAGCCCGGATCCCTCGCCCGACGGATTCAGCGGGATCATGTTCGGCGTCCTGTACGGGGTCCTGATCTTCGTGGGGTTCGAGACGGCGGCGAACCTGGCCGAAGAGACAGCGGAGCCGAAGAAGTCGATCCCGCGGGCGGTATTGCTGTCGGTGGTGGTCGTGTCGGTCTTCTACGTCATCGCGGCCTACGTCGAGGTGGCAGGGTTCGGGTTCGACATGGCGGTCATCACGAGCCCCGACGTGGCCGGCGCGCCCTTGTTCGCGCTGGGGGCGCCCGGAGGAGAGTTCGGTTCGGACTTCATCCTGAAGCTTCTGCTCGTGGTCGTGTTCCTGGACATGCTGGCGGTCTACGTCGGCGCCGCCGTCGCCTCGACGCGCGGGGTCTTCGCGATGGCGCGCGACCGGCGACTGCCGGCGATGGCGGCCGGCGTCTCTCAGAAGTACGGGACGCCGACCGGCGCCATCGCGTTCTTGATGGTGGTGCAGGTGCTCCTGATAGCCGCGAGCGAGTCGTGGGACGCGCTTTTCGCGCTCGAGGGCCTGCCCCATTACTTCTCCCTCTTCATCTGGTGCTCGACCTTCGGCGGGTTCGCGCTCCTGGTCGTCTACTTCCTGATGTCGGTCGGTGCGATCATGGGGCTCGCGGACGACCCGGAGAAGGCGAAGCTCGCGATCGCTGCGATCCTCGGCGTTCTGATCACGGGGGCGGCGATCTTCGGCTCGTTCTACAAGGTGCCGAGCCCGACGATCCTTGCTCCCGAGTACGGCGTGGCCTTGTTCGTGATCGGGATCGTCGTCGCCCTGCTCGTCAAGGGGCGCGCACCCGCGAGCGGCGTCCTTGCGGACCTCAGCTCGGGAGGGGATGCCTGAGCAGGCCGTACCATCGTGCCCATGACGGAGCCCGACCGGCCGCTCCGGCTCGACGCGCCTCGCGAGGAGGTCCTCGCGCACGCGGCCAAGCTCGTAGAGGAGGCGTGGCGGAGCTTCGACCGGTATCGGCCTGAGGAGCCAGCGCTCGACGAGCGCGTGCGTGGACTCCTCGGGGCCGGATTGCCGGGAGGGCCCGTGTCCGTTCACGAGGCGCTCGACGATGCCGCGCGCATCCTGGACGGATCGATCGCCCAGTCGCGACCGCGGTACTTCGCGTTCATCGGGTCTTCGGGGCTCGAGATCGGGGCGATCGCCGACCTGTTGGCCCACACGTACGACATCAACCTGGCTGTCGACGCGCGGGCCGCCACCCAGATCGAGACCCAAGCCGTTCGCTGGGTGAGCGAGTTCGTGGGGTTCCCGGCGACGATCGGGGCGTTCA
>CAZDXK010000242.1:0-3524 GCA_964509215.1 uncultured Actinomycetes bacterium
AAAGGCCTCATGGCCGGGGGTATCGATGAACGTAACCACACGGTTGTCCGAGCCGTGCACCTGGTATGCGCCTATGGCCTGAGTGATCCCTCCGGCCTCGAGCGAAAGCATTTCCTTCTTGCGGAACTGCTGAAGGATGGAACTCTTGCCGTGATCGACGTGACCCATTACGGTCACGATGGGCGCCCGGGGTTTGAGGGTGGCGGGATCGTCGACCTCAACTTCGGCGCCCTCGGCTTCATCCTCTTCGACCGACACGACTTGTACATCGGCGCCGAGTTCGTGGGCCAGAAGTTCGACGGCTTCGTCTGACAAAGACTGGTTGATCGTCTTCATTTCTCCCAGAGCCAGCAGCATCTTGATGATCTCGCCGGCGGGGTGGCCGAGTTTTCGGGCAAACTCCTCGACGGTAACCCCTCGGGGCACGTGAACCGATTCAGTACTTTTCGCAGCCGGCTCAGGCGGGGTAACGGCGATGGGTTCCGCGGGTGCGGGCAAGTCTTTGCCCGGCGCGTCGTCGTGTTCGGACTTGCGCGACCCCGTCCTCCGAGCCCCATCGCGCGTCGGGGTCGCGCCTGGGGGTTTCGCCGCGACAGGAGGCTTCAGCGGCTCTCGGAGTTGGTCGGCTTGATCGGGTTCCACCGACGACGAATGGCTCTTCACCACGATTCCGAGAGCGCCGAGCTTGGAGATCGCCTCCTTCGAGGAAATCCCTAACTCCTTAGCTAGCGCGCTGACCCTTATTTTCGACATTTCAGTCTTCAAGATATCCCACCTCGTCGCCCATCGGGCGCGAAGGTTGGGCGGGTCCTCGACCTAGGTCGTTGTTCCAGCCAACTGACTTTCGCTCTTGATATCGATTCGCCATCCGGTGAGGCGTGCGGCGAGGCGAGCATTCTGGCCCTCCTTGCCGATGGCAAGAGACAGTTGAAAGTCGGGAACGGTAACAGCCGCGGTCTGAGTTTCCGCGTTGATCACAACTTCCTTGACCTTAGCCGGGGAGAGCGCATTGGCGACAAAGGCTTCGGCCTCGGGGGACCATTCGATGATGTCGACCTTCTCGCCTCGGAGTTCGTTCACAACCATTCTGACGCGAGCGCCTTTCGGCCCGACGCAGGCGCCTCTCGGATCGACGTTGGGGTCGTTGGACGCGACCGCGATCTTGGAACGATGCCCCGCCTCGCGGGCGACCTGCTTGATCTCAACGGTTCCATCGAGAATCTCAGGCACTTCCAGTTCGAAAAGACGAAGAATGAGGTTCGGGTGCGTTCTCGAGCAAATGATCTGCGGGCCGCGTGGCGACCTGCGCACCTCGACGATGTAGGCCTTTACTCGCGAGCCGTGATCGTACCGTTCGCCCGGAACTTGTTCGGCTTGAGGAAGAAGCGCTTCCACACCTTTGCCCAGATCGAGCAACACATACCGTGGATCGGCTTGCTGAACGATGGCCGTCACCAGATTTCCCTCACGGCCCGAATACTCCCCGTAGGTCACTTCGCGTTCTGCATCACGCAGACGCTGAAGAATGACTTGCTTGGCCGTCTGTGCGGCAATACGCCCGAAGTCGGGCGGTGTCGCTTCCCACTCGCGCAACACTTTGTACTCTTCCGTGTCGTCGAAGCGCTCCACTTCTTGCGCATAGACGGTGAATTCGCCCGTTTTCCGGTCGATACTGACTCTGGCTTCGTCGGCAACCGATTGGGGCGAGCGTTTGTAGGCAGCAGCAAGAGCTTGTTCGAGAGCCTCCACGACGCTCGCGAACGAGATTCCCTTCTCGCGCTCAATCAAGCGAAGCGCATCCAGTTCGACGTGGTTCACGCGTTTAGCCCCTTTAGCTCGGCGTCCCAATCGACAACGAGTTTTGCTCTGTCGACGTGTTCGTACGGAATCTCCACAACGGTCTCGTCTTCTTCGCCGAGCAGAAAGGTCTCGGCTCCCGCCGACTTGATGCGGCCCTTGAAGTTACGTCGACCCTCGATTCCGTCAAGACACCGAACCACGATTTCTCTCCCTGTGAAACGTTCGTAGTCAGAGGGTTTCACCAAGGGACGCTCAATTCCAGCCGATGAGACCTCGAGTGTGTAGCGACCCTCGATGGGATCGTCGATATCCAGGGCTCTCGATACTTCCTTTGAGACATCGGCGATTTCGCCCAGGGTGACGGGATTTTCGGCCCGATCGACGGTCAGAGTGAGTGTTCGGCCGCCAGAGCCGGGCCCCAAGCGTACTTCAACCAGTTCCAGGGCGCGCTTGGCAACGATGGGCTCGCAGATGGCGCGCACCACCTCTAGCGCATCGGTGCTGGTCACGGCCATTACCTCCCCTTCGCCGAAAAAGAAAGTGGGCCGATAGCCCACTCCTGTCAGTCCGTGCTTGCTCGCCCTATTTGAGTTTGGGCGCTCTTTTGATGTTGCTAGCCCAAGTATATGGCCGAGCGGCGCGACCGGCAACAGCGCGCGCTTAGGCGCTTAGTAGGATTGGGCCCAAGTGGCTCGCTCTGTCGCCTTGTTGCCGCACACTATGCAGTTTCCCCCTGGATCATCATGTTCGATGGGTAGCGCGCGAATCGTCGCCTTGGCGTCGTCCTTTACTTTGTCTTCACAGCCGGCGTCACCACACCAACCGGTGACCGCAAAACCTTGGGCGGCCGAGAGAAAGTCTCGCATCTGCGAATAGTCAGACAACTCAACCGTCGAAGCGGCGCGACGAGCAACTGCCTGGTCTAACAGATTCACTTGAATTTCTTCGAGCAGGGAAGGCACGGCCAATTCCAAATCGTCAAGCGCACACGCGGACTTCGTCAAGGTGTCACGACGAAACACGGGGACCTGTTTCGCTTCCAATTCCCTAGTTCCCACCTCGACGCGGATTGGAACACCCTTGAGCTCCCAGTCGTTAAATTTGTACCCAGGACGATGATGCTCGCGATCGTCGATCTTCACTCTGGTCCCCGACAGCGCGGCGGCGATCTTGTCGCAAGCCTCGAGGACTCCGGCCCGATCCTCGGCCCCGTAGATCGGCACGATAACCACCTGCACCGGAGCCAGTTTCGGAGGAAGCCGGAGCCCCTTGTCGTCACCGTGACACATGATGAGACCCCCTATCAGGCGCGAAGACACTCCCCATGAAGTCGAGTAAGGGTGCTGCTGCGACCCGTCTTGGGCCTGGAACTTCACGTCATAGGCGCGCGAGAAGTTCTGCCCAAAGTAGTGGGAGGTCCCGGCCTGAAGAGCCTTCCCGTCACCCATCAGCGCTTCGATCGAATAGCTTTCCTGCGCTCCGGGGAACCGCTCCGACGCGCTCTTGCGGCCCATCAAGACCGGCATGGCCATGTCCTCCTCGGCCGCCGCCCTGTAAACGTCCTTCAAGACCAGAAAAGTCTCCGCCACGGCTTCTTCCGACGTTGCGTGGGCGGTGTGTCCCTCCTGCCACAAGAACTCGGTGGTTCGAAGAAACAATCGCGTGCGCATCTCCCAGCGAACGACGTTGGCCCATTGGTTGTAAAGAAGCGGAAGGTCGCGGTG
>CAZDXK010000243.1:0-3511 GCA_964509215.1 uncultured Actinomycetes bacterium
CGGATCGCCCGCTTCTTCCGCGACGAGTCCTGCGGCCAGTGCGTGCCGTGCCGCGTGGGCACGGTTCGACAGGAGGAGGCGCTTCACCGACTGGTCAGCGGGCGGACGATCGGCTCAGCCGAGCAGGAGCTCGCGTTGATCGACGAGATCGCTCAAGTCATGCGCGACGCCTCGATCTGCGGCCTAGGGCAGACCGCGGCAAGCGCCGTGCAGTCGGCCGTGGCATCGTTGGGTATCTTCGCTGATGCACGGTCGAGGGCAGTCGACGAGGGTCCGACCCCGACCGAGGGACTGGAGTCGTAGATGGCGCAGGTCATGCTCGATCCGCCGAGGCGCTTGATCGACATCGAGGTCGACGGTGCCGTGGTCCGGGTTCCCCAGGGCTCGACGCTCTTGGACGCGTGCCGGGCGCAAGGGATCGACACCCCAACGCTGTGCTACGCGGACAACCTCACGCCGGTCAACGCCTGCCGCGTTTGCATGGTGGAGGTCGAGGGATCCCGCGTCCTCATACCGGCCTGCTCGCGCCAGGCCGAGCAGGGCATGAAGGTCAAGACCGACACGGAGCGGGTGCAGCACTCGCGGAAGCTCGTGATGGAGTTCCTGGCCTCGAGCGTCGACGTGGAGCTCACCAGCCCGGACGTCCACCGCTGGATGACCGAGTACGGGGTGCATCCCGAGCGGTTCGGCGCGGAGATGGGGCCGGCCCCGACGGGGGAGCGGGACCGACGCTGGGCGGGCCACCACCACGACCCCGAGGACCCGGCTACCGCCGAGACCGTCGCGCAGCCGGTGAAGATCGACAACGAGCTCTACGTCCGCGACTACTCGCGATGCATCCTCTGTTACAAGTGCGTGGAGGCATGCGGGGTCGACGCGCAGAACACGTTCGCGATCGCCGTGGCCGGTCGCGGGTTCGACGCGCGCATCTCCACCGAGTACGCCGTCCCGTTGAACGAGTCCGCGTGTGTCTACTGCGGCAACTGCATCGGCGTCTGTCCGACGGGCGCGTTGATGTTCACCTCCGAGCACGAGATGCGGGAGGAAGGCACGTGGGACGAGACGCAACAGGCGGTCGTCGACACGATCTGCCCCTACTGCGGAGTGGGGTGCGAGCTCGAGCTCCACGTGCAGGACAACGAGATCGTGAAGGTGACCTCGTCGTGGGACAACGCCATCACCAACGGACATCTCTGCATCAAGGGCCGGTTCGGGTTCGCGTTCGTGCAGTCGCGAAAGGGCGAAGATCCGGCCGCGAAGAAGCGGAAGCGAGACTAGTCTGAGCCGGACTACCGGGAGCGCGACGGGGATCGTGCTCGCGGGAGGGCGCTCGACCCGCTTCGGTGGCGACAAGCTCGCCGCGATCTACCGGGGCATCCCGCTCCTGCACCACGCTGTGCTGCGACTGGGAGAGGTGTGCGCGGAGGTCGTCGTGGTCATCGCTCCGGACGCGCCGGAGCCGACGATGCCCGTCGGGGCCAACGCTCGGTTCGTCCGGGACGATCGGGAGGCCGACGGGCCTCTCGCGGGGCTGCTGAGCGGGTTGGTGGGCGCATCGGCGGAGCTCGCGCTCGTGGCAGGCGGCGACATGCCCGACCTCTCGACGGCCGTCCTGCTCGAGATGCTCCGCGTCGCGGGCGAGGCGTCCGTCGACGCGGTCGCGTTGGAGGACGGCGACAGGTTCCGGCCCCTGCCGAGCCTCGTGCGGGTCGCTCCCGCGCGCGACGCCGCGCATGCGCTGCTGCACGAGGATGAGCGGTCGCTTCGCTCCCTGCTCCATGCGCTCCGCGTGGCCGTCATCGACGAACCGACATGGACCGCGCTTGATCCGAACCGCGGCACGCTCCATGACGTGGACGAGCCCGGCGATCTGGGGTCCGGGCAGGCGACGCCAGGGCAGGCGACGCCCGGACCGGCGGCCAAAGGGTAGGGGTCATGAACGTGTCGCACGCCCCGTTCCGGCTCGGAGACGTCGACGTGGTTACGGTCTGCGAGGGGTGGGCCCCGTTGCCGCTCGCGGATGAAGCGCCGGGCAACACCGTTGACTGGTCCGCAGAGCGTGCGGCGTATCCGTGGGCGTTCGCCGACGGCGAGCACTGGCCATGGCACGTGCACGCGTTCCTGCTGCGGACGCCGGCCGGCGACGTGCTGGTCGACACCGGGGTCGGCGAGTTCGGGCCCTACGTCCCCTGGGCCGAGGAGGCAGGACCGGGCGCATGGATGGGCATCGACGCCTCTGCCGTGCGGCACGTCGTGCTGACGCACCTGCACGCGGATCACTCGGGAGGAACCGTTCTCGCCGACGGAACGCCGCGGTTCCCGAACGCCCGGTACCACGCCCATCCCGCCGACTGGGAGCATTTCGCGTCGGATCCCATACTCCTCGCGGGAGGCGAGCGTCGCTACGACGCCCGAACGGTGCTGGACGGTCTCGCCGCCGACGGGACGCTCTCGCTCGAGCCGGCCGACCACGAGGTGAGCCCCGGCGTCCGCGTGATCCACACGCCCGGCCACACGCCGGGCCACCGCAGCGTGCTGCTCGAAGGTGGCAAGGGCTCCTTGCTCCTCACCGGCGACCTCCTCCACGTGCCGATCCAGGTGGCGAATCCCGAGTGGCCGTCGAGCCACGATGTGGATCCGGCGACGGGATCGGACTCTCGCTCCGAGATCCTGGGCCGCGCGCGAGACCTCGGCTGGCGCGTCGCCGTCTCCCATTTCGCGCGACCGTTCGGCCATGTCTCCGCCGACGGATGGTCGAGCGAGTTGGAGGGCCGACCGGCTTCCGACGCGTTGGAGTAGGCTCCGGGCGAAGAGCGGGGAGGCGGAGCCACCCGCGCATCACACTCTCTTTCGAAAGGACGGAAGGCCATGGCGCGTCGCGTCCTCATCATGGGAGCCGCCGGTCGCGACTTCCACAACTTCAATACCGTGTTCCGAGACGATGTCGACACCGAGGTGGTGGCGTTCACGGCGACCCAGATCCCGTACATCAACGACCGGATGTACCCGCCTGAGCTCGCGGGGCCGAACTACCCGAACGGCATCCAGATCCACGACGAGTCCGAGCTCGCCGGACTCATCGCGACGCTCGATGTCGACGACGTCGTGTTCGCGTACTCCGACGTCTCGCACGAGTACGTGATGCACAAGGGGAGCGAGGCCATGGCCGCCGGGGCCAACTTCGTGCTCCTGGGGCCGGACGCGACGATGCTCGACGCCGACGTGCCCGTCGTCTCGGTGTGTGCCGTGCGCACCGGCTCCGGCAAGAGCCAGACGACGCGCGCGATCGCGGGCGTCCTGAAGGACGCGGGCAAGCGGGTCGCCGCGGTGCGGCACCCGATGCCCTATGGAGACCTGAACGCCCAGCGTGTGCAGCGCTATGCGACGATCGAGGACCTCGACCGCTACGAGACGACCATCGAGGAGCGCGAGGAGTACGAGCCGCACATCGCATCCGGCACGATCATCTACGCCGGCGTCGACTACGCCGACATCCTCGCGCAGGCGCAGG
>CAZDXK010000244.1:0-3496 GCA_964509215.1 uncultured Actinomycetes bacterium
TGGGGAGCAACGACACGCCGATCCTCGCATGGGCGCATCGCGAACTGGGGTTCACGCTCGCGGACGGTGACGCCTCGGTCGCGGAGAAGCACTTCCGGACGGCGATCGAGCTCTACGAACGTTCGAAGCAGTCATTCGAGAGCGCGATCACGTATCGGGCGCTCGGCGACCTGTTCCACGGCCGAGGCGACGGCGATGCGGCGTGCGAGGCCTACCGCACCGGCATCATGGCGTTGGAGCCCGCCGTCTAGGCGGGTACGGCTCCTTCAACGTGAACGCTTGCGGCGTCGACCCCTCGGCTCGGAGCGCCACCAGGCGCTCCTCAGCATCGCTCAGTGTGGGGAGGGTGAACCACTCCTGCCGACGCCGCAGCACATCGGCGTGCGGCGAGCGGTAGACGTAGTTCCGGAGCGCCTCGAGCGACTCCCACACCGACATGTTCACGATGAGCCAGTCGTCATCGAGGATCCGCAGCGACGTCGCGTCGCCGGCCTCGGTCTGCAGCCGCCATACGAACCCATCGCTCGAGTCGGCGATCGCGTTGATCGGCTCGAGGTTCGCGACGAAGTCGGCGAGCTGCGGCGAATCGAGCGGCGCCGCAAGCCTGGCGACGTTCACCTGCGCCAGATGGAACCCCGTCATCCACCGGCGCCAAACGGCTCGGACCGACCGACGAGAGGAGAGCGGATCGCCTCCACCAGCTCGGCTGCCCGGTCGAAGCGACCGAACTGCGGCATCAGATAGATCCCCGCCAGGCCGTCGGCCCGGAGCTCCTCGATCAGCTCTGCCGCCATCGCGAACCCTTCGGGCGACCCGTCGTCGCCGGCGGTCCCCAGCCGCTCTCGCACCCGATCGGGGATGTCTACGCCCGGCACCTCGTTGTGGAGGAACTCTGCATGTCGTGCCGAGTGGATCGGCAACACTCCGGCCAGGATCGGCACGTCGAGCGGGCGGCCGACGACGCGTTCGAACATCGTTCGCAGCCGTCGCAATGCCTCCACGTCGTAGACGGGTTGCGACAGCAGGAACCGCGCACCCGCGTCCACCTTGCGGACGAGCAACCGGCATTCCCGTTCGAGGTCCGAGGCGCTGGGCGCGACCGCCGCGCCCGTGAAGAACGACGTCGGCTCGCCGATCGACGAACCCGCGCGGTCGCGCCCTTCGTTGAAGCCCTGGTTCACGAGCGCGAGCAGACCCGTCGCCGTGACGTCGACGTTGTTCGAACCCTGCGGGTAGTCACCGATCGTCACCGGGTCGCCGACGCAGACGAACAGGTTCCGGATGCCCAACGCGGCCGCACCCAGCAGGTCTCCCTGCAGCCGAAGCAGGTTGCGGCCGCGCGTCGGGAAGTGCAGGACGGTCTCGATCCCGCGCTCCTGGATCAGGCGGCACGCGGCCCAGGCGCTCATGCGCATCTTCGCCATCGGACTGTCGGCGACGTCGATCACATCAGCACCGGCGGAGGCGAGCGTCTCCGCCGCCGCGACGAGCTTGCCAACGTCGAACGAGCGTGGCGGCTCCATCTCCACGGCGACCACGAAGTCCCCGTGCGCGAGCTTGGACTCCAGCACCGTTCGGGTCGCCGCGGGGCTCGGTCCCTCATCGGGTTCATCGAGATCGTCCGCCACGACCACCCGGGCGCGTGGCGCGCGTCCTCGGAGCGCCTGGGCCATGGCCTCCGTGTGCGCCGGCCCCGTTCCGCAACACCCACCGATGATCGACACGCCTTCCTCGAGGAACGCTCGAGCGTGATCCGCCAGATACTCGGGCGTCGCCGGGTAGACGAATCGCCCGCCGATCTGGGTCGGACCGCCCGCGTTCGGACGCGCGACGAGCGGGACGTCGCCCACCTCCGGCCGCATGCCGCTCATCACACGGAGCAGCTGTGCCGGACCTTCGCCGCAGTTCGCGCCGATCGCGTCCACGCCCAGCTTCGCCAGGCGCTCGGCGACCTGCGCCGGCGAGGATCCGAGCAGGGTGCGGTCGTCCTTGGTGAATGTGGCGCTCACCACGACCGCGATCCCCGGCGCTCCCGCGCGGGCAGCCGCGAGCGCTTGCTCCATCTCGCGCAGGTCCGTCTGCGTCTCGACGATCAACAGGTCGACGCCTCCTTCGGCCAGAGCCGCCGCCTGTTCCCGGTACACCGCGAACGCATCTTCCGGTCTCACCCGGCCGTAGGGAGCCAGCCGCACGCCGAGCGGCCCGATCGATCCGGCCACGAAGCGAGCGCCGGCGTCTCGTGCCAGTCCCGCGGCGGCGCGATCGAGCTCGCCAACCCGTGTGGCCAGGCCATGCACGTCCAGCCGGAAACGGTTGCCACCGAACGTGTTCGTGAGGATCACGTCGGAGCCCGCGTGCACGAACGCCCGGTGGATCGAGACGATCCGCTCGGGGTCGTCGACGTTCAGCAACTCGAAGCAGGCACCGAGAGGCTCGCCCTGCTCGATCAGCGACGTGCCCATGCCGCCGTCGGCCAGGAGCGGTCGTTCGGCGACGAGCGTTCGAAGAGCCGCGCCGTCCATCTCGACCAGTCTAGGAGCCTGAGCAGCCCTCGCCGGAAGCGACGCGTCGGCGGGACGTGGCATCGTTCACCGGTGGCTGACGAGCTGGAGATCGCGCGCGCCAAGCGCTGGTGGCTGTCGGAGCGCCCCCTCGCCCGGATCGATCGAGCCGGCCGGTTCGTGGACGACGTGGGGTTCGCACTCCTGTTCCCCAAGGCCGGCGTGGAGCTGCCGACCCTCTGGCAGGCGACGAGCGATCGATCGCCGTCGGAAGGTGAGGGCGACTGGGGGCCGGACATGGACAAGGTGTGGCGCTGGAAGGACGAGCTCCCGCGCCGCGGCCTCGCCTGGTATGGCGAGTTCGTTCGCGGGCGCAAGTCGTTCCTCTCGCCGACCCTCCTGGCCGATCTGTATCCGCGCAGCGGTCGCCCCGACGACTTCGAGGAGGCGACGTTCTCGCCCGACGCCTATCGGATCGCGCGGATCCTGTTGCTGGACGGCAGACAGTCGACGGCCGTGCTCCGCGAAGCGCTCGATGTCGAGGGGTCGCGCGGCGCCGAGCGCTTCGGCAAGGCGGTCGGAGAGTTGGCCCGCGCGCTCGTCGTGACCAACTTCGGCACGAAGGACGAGGGGCACAGCTGGCCGAGCGCCGTCCTCGAGCTGACGATGCGGGTGTTCTCTATCCCGAAGGAACGGGATCCCCACATCTGCCGCTTGAACGTGGGGCGCACGTTCTTGGACACGATGCTGGTGGCGCAGCCGTACCACCTAGGCAACGCGTTCCACGGCGGCGCGACCGCCGCCCGCGAGACGTTCGAGGAGCTCGTCGCGCTCGGCGAAGCCGAGCGCGACGGACCCGAGTACCGGTTGGTGCGCTGAGAGACAGCCTCGAGCGACGGCGCCTACGCGGACAACGGTTTCGTCGCCGCCACGCGGAGCTTCCGATCCGTCACGACCTCGTCCACCAGTCCGTAGTCCTTCGCGTCCTCGGCGGA
>CAZDXK010000245.1:0-3485 GCA_964509215.1 uncultured Actinomycetes bacterium
GGAGACTGCCGCTGGAGCAGCAGGTAGTCCGGAGCGATGCGGTACGGAAGCTGCGACTGGATCCTTGCAAGGTCCACCTTCGACAACGTGGTCACCCTGGCGTCCGCCTGTCCCATGACGCCGGGGGGATCGCCCTCCGACGAGACCAACACCCCTTCGACTTGGACGTCGCCCGGTGGGGGAGCGGCCGCCGCCGTGCCGGGTTCGTCGACGTCGAGGGGCACCCATCCTCGGTCGACCAGGATCCCGCTACCGTCGACGAAGCGCAGTGGGGTTAGCAGATGGTTCCCTGCCTTTGAGTTCTGCGTGCGTCCGTACAGGACGAACTCGAGAGCCGTGTCGTACGTGCCCGTCGCTACAACCCTCCGGTAACGCACCGCATCCGGATCGACCCCGTCGGAGAGTAGGGTTTCGACGGGAGCGGGTGGCGCCGACAACCCTGCGCGGACGGCGGCGTTGAACCGCTGCCTCTGATGGAGGCGGGCGATCTGCCAGATGCCGAGGGCGACGCACGTCGTTGCCACCAACAAGGTCAACGCCAGCAGTTGGACCAGGCGCTTGGACCACGCGATCCCGGTCATGCGGGTATCAGTACCAGAACCTCACCCGGTCCTCCAGGAGCGGTCCGGCGACTCCAGTTCTGGGGTCGGATTACCGATGCTTCCCCCAAGACGGCGCACAGGGCCGCCCTGACCCCCGGGCGGCCCGACGTGCCGGATTCCCTACCTATCGGAGGGGGTGTTGGGATGGTTCTGCGACTCATCACGAGCGCCAGGACCCGATGGGGACTGCTCCGCTCTCGGGCGGAGGAGGACCTCGGTGCGACGGCCGTTGAGTACGCACTCATGCTCGCTTTCATCGCGGCGGTCATCATCGCAGGGGTCACCCTGTTGGGTCAGGGCACGGACGCGGGATTCTCGAAGGTCACGTTCCCGCCGTGAGCTGCAAGGCTCGCGGTCTATGACCGGCCGGCGGCCGGGGCACGTCGGGCCCCGGTCGCTTCCCGTTCTCACGGGCCGTTAGCGCCTCTTCTCTCCTAGCAGGGGTCCTTGACCCGCGCGGATCCACGTATGTGCTTGAGCAGATCCTGCGCCGGTGCATCCATTGGTCGACTGGAGGGGGGGTCGCGACGGGTGTGCTAGCGCAGGAGACCAATTACATCCTGGCGTTCGGGAGCTCGACGTTTCGAGGGCCCGCGGGCGCCAGCGGAGCCTCGGCGTCACCGCCTCCTGCGCCTCCGATGCCGACCGGCTAGTCCGAGGAAGACACCGGGCGGCGTGCGCGGCACCATCGGCTAGGCTTCGGCGACGATGGACATGGACACGCTGCTCGTGCTGCAGGAGATCGATACCGCCATCGATCGTCTCGGCGCGCGCAGAGAGGTGCTCGAGTCGGGTCGAGAGCTCGCCGCCGCGCGGAACGAGGCCGACGCCGCGGAACGCGCCCTTGGGGAGCTGCGCCTGCAGCTCGACGTGGTCGCCCGAGATGGCTCGAAGCTCGAACACGAGATCGACTCTTTGTCGCAGAAAGCGGCCGCCGAGGACAAGCGCCTGTACGACGGCAGCATCGTGAACGCGAAGGAGCTCGAGTCGATCCAGCACGAAGTCGAGAACCTCAAGCGCCGGCGCTCCGATCGTGAGGACGAGATGCTCGGGCTCATGGAGGTCCGCGAGGAGCTCGAACGCCGAGCCGCGGATGCGCAAGCGACGTCGGACACGCTCCGGGAACAAGTGGAGGCGGTCGGCGGCGCGGCGCACGAGGAGCTCTCCTCGATCGAGGCCGAGCTCGCGGCGATGATCTCGGAGCGTCAGGTCGTCGTCCCGAAGGTCGAGCCCGACATCCTGGAGCTCTACCTGGACCTCAGGAAGCAGAAGAAGGGCATCGGGGTCGCCGCTCTCTTGGACGGCGTATGTCAGGGATGCCACGAGCAGCTCTCGGCGATGGAGCTCGACAAGCTCAAGCGCGTCGAGGGCGTGAGGAGATGCGACCACTGTCGGCGGATCCTGGTCTTCTGATCGTCAGCTGCGATGGCGCGGCGCGGGGCAATCCCGGCCCGGCAGGCATCGGCGTCCAGATCACCGATGAGGACTGGAACGTCGTCGCCGAGATCGCGGAGTGGATCGGCGAGACCACGAACAACGTCGCCGAGTACACCGCCGCGCTCGAGGGGCTCCGTAAGGCCGCCGCGCTTGGCGCCCACCGGGTGCATCTTCGCTCGGACAGCCAGCTGTTGATCCAGCAGCTCTCCGGCAGGTACAAGGTGAAGGCGTCGCACCTACGACCGCTGTATGAGGAGGTCATGGGCCTGCTTTCCGGTTTCGAACGTGTGCGGCTGCAGCATGTGCCGCGGGAACAGAACCGCGAGGCCGATCGGCTCGCGAACCTCGGCGTGGACCTTAGGGGCTCGGGCTCGGCGACCCGGTGACAAGCGGGATGGGGTGGATCATCCCCCCGAGGTTGAAGTTGAAGCTCGTGGCCCCGCCTCGGCCGCGCAACGTCATCCGCAGCGTGAGTCCGTCGGCGGTGGCTTGCGCCGGGAACGTCACGATCCCCTCCACGCCAGGGCCAGCGGCGATCGCGCGGAGCGAGGACGTGACCTCTCGTGCCACGGCGACGCGCCCATCGTCCGCGTCGAGCAGCTCGGCATCGCGTGGTGCGAGGCCTACGGTGCGGTCGCTCGACATGCGGAGGAAGAACTGCCAGTAGGGAACCGACACGAACGAGTCGATCGCCACACCGGTGCCGTTCCTCGAGACCGCCGCGCTCTCCGCGACGATCTCGAACGTCCGGCTGAGCGGGATACCGTCTCGCGTGAAGTCGAGCACGCTCCAGGTTCCGCGCTCTTCGTCGAAGAGCAATCGCATGGGACCGTCGAGCGACCTCGAGAGCATGATCGCATCGCCGTCGTCTGGTCGGAAGGAGAACGTGATCGTGGCGCGCACATCGATCTCGCGCAGGAACGCCTCTGAGCCCGGCACGCTGGTCACCTCGAAGGGCACTGCCGGACCGATCTGGCTGTTCTCGACCACGCCGGAGATCGTTCCGGGGAACTCGCGATCCTGGACCCCCAGCCAGTGCACCCATCGTTTGAGGCGGTCCCCGTCCACGAGCCGCGTCAACGTTCTGGGGTTGGCCCCGGTGTCGTTCGCGTACGCACGGACGAACGCCGCCGCGACGGCGCGTGCGCCAGTTGCTTTCACCGCGTCGTCGGGCATCACCAGATCGGGGGCTGCAGGTTCGCTCGGCCCGGACGGTGAGGAACCGCAGGCAACCGCCGCGAGCGCGATGACGAACAGGGCGGAGGCCAGGGGTTGGCGCATCGAGGGGTCCGAGTCTACGACGGCGTGCGCGCCGAGCCTGCGTTCGAGCTCCGGTGACGCTGAACCGGCTGCTACCGGACCTTCGCCGGACCTCCGACGGTATGCTCGCCATGGAGGAGCCGGCCGGGCGGCCGCGGCCGATCTTCGGATCGGTCGAGGAAAGTC